>CACEBP010000005.1 GCA_902557785.1 uncultured Pelagibacteraceae bacterium
GATTTTAGAGAGAAAATAAATATGTCAGGAGTAAATTCAATCAATTGGGCAAGGATAATTTGTCAAATCGTTTATTATTTTTATACTTACTTTTTCATTGGAAAAGAAAAGATTAGCTTCTCAGTACCTACAGGAAATTTTGGAGACGTTTATGCCGGCTATGTTGCGAAAAAAATGGGTTTGCCCATAGATAAATTAATAGTTGCAACAAATGAAAACGACATTCTACAAAGAGTAATTAATACTGGAGAATACAAGCCAGATAAGGTCAAACCATCTTTATCTCCAAGTATGGATATACAGGTATCAAGTAACTTTGAAAGATTATTATTTTATATTTTAAATAAGGATGATCAAAAAGTAGCCTCTCTAATGAAAAATCTCAAAGATAAAGGGTCGTTTAAACTTAATAAAGAGGAAATAAGAGAGATTAAAAAAGATTTTAAAGCTGAAAAAATAAGTGATAGTGAAACTCTATCAATAATAAAAGAGGTTTATGATAAAGAAAAATTTATTATTGATCCACATACTGCTACTGCCTTTGGAGCTATCAATAAGGTTGGAGAGATAAGAGATACAGTTGCGCTAGGAACAGCTCATCCATATAAATTTTTAGAGACTGTAAAAAAAGCTACTGGTGAAAATGTTGAGACGCCACATCAATTAGAAAAGTTTATAGATAAAGATGAAAAATTTGATATAGTTGAAAATAATAACGAAAAAATCAAAAAATACATCCTTAATAAAATACAATGAAAATAAAAGTAGGCGAAAAAATACCAACAATAGATTTCTTTCACATAGATAATAGCGGAGCAGTAAAAAAAGTAAAAAGCACTGAGTTACTAGCTAAGCAAAAAGCTATTCTGATAGGGGTTCCGGGAGCTTTTACTAAAGTTTGCTCCGCAAAACATTTGCCGGGATATGTAAATAATTTTGAAGAAGCTAAAAAGAAAGGAATAACTAAAATTTTGTGTATTTCTGTTAATGATCCCAATGTAATGAAAGCTTGGGGAGAAAATCAAAATGTTGGAGATAAGATCTTTATGGCAGCAGATCCGTATTGTGAATTCACAAAAGCTATCGGAGCAGATATAGATAGAACCGAGCGTGGTCTAGGAATAAGATCAGCAAGGTACACTATGTTAGTTGAAGATAACGTAATTAAGACAATAAAAGCAGAGGAAGATACTGCTAACTGTGAAATTTCTGCAGCAGAAAATTTTATAAAAGAAATTTAATTTTTTATTGCTTGAGATGCAAGTTCATCTGCTAAATTATTATATTTGTTTGTCGAGTGGCCTTTAACCCACTTCCATGAAACATTATTTTTTTCACACAATCCATCTAATTTTACCCAAAGATCTTTATTTTTAACTGGTTTTTTATTTGAATTTTTCCAGTCATTTTTTTTCCAATTAACCACCCATTCTGTGATACCGTTTTTTACGTAAGTCGAGTCAGTATAAATCACTACATCTGATCCACTTTTTATTTTTTTTAAAGCCATAATTGCAGCAAGAAGTTCCATTCTATTGTTTGTAGTATTTTTCTCATTCCCAGAAATATTTTTTTGTGTGTTATTTTTGTCAAAAATTACCGCACCCCAACCACCTGGACCTGGATTTCCAGAACAAGCTCCGTCAGTATAAATTTTAAATTTCATTAAAAAAAATAATCCTCATAGTTTTTCGCATTTTTATGAAATTCTAACCTTTTTAAGTATTCTATGGGATCTTTTACTTTTACCATTGCACCTTCAACAGTATTTAAAGCATCAAAAACTCGAGTTAGCAAAAACCTCAGAGCAGCTCCTTGAGAAAGAACCTTTATACTTTGTTTTTCAGAGTCTGATAATTTTCTTATGGAAGAATAGCCATCAATAAAGTTTTTAGCTTTTGTGACATTAAAACTCAAATTTTCTTTAAACCCGTCAAAACACAACGCATTGAAACATATAGCTATTTCGAAAGCAAAAAAGTCCTCGCATGAAAAATAAAAATCTATAATTCCACTAAACTTATCCTTATCAAAAAAAATATTGTCGTGAAATAAATCTCCATGAATAATTCCTTTTGGTAAATCTTTAGGCCATTTATTTTCAACACTGCTAAGATTCTCTTCTATTAATTCAGGTAGATCCTTATGTAACATAGAGCATTGATCTTTAACAGTTTCAAATAATCTTCTCCATGAATTAACAGATAAATCATTTTGCCTTTTAATTTTGATATCTTTTGTTAATTCATGCATTTTAGCCGTTTCAATTCCTATAGCCTTACAATTTTCAGGAGATAAATTTGATTTTGCTTTTCCTTCAACAAAAGAAACTATCATTAATTTTTTACCATCGAAATTGGTAATTGTTGAATTACTATTATTTAAAACTGGAGCAGGACATTTAAAATTTGCTTTATGTAAAGAAGACATCAAATTAGAAAAAAAAGGAAGATCTTCAGATTTAACTCTTTTTTCATAGATAGTAAGTATCAACTTTTTTTTATTTACCGATAAAAAATAATTTGTATTTTCTATCCCTTCCTCAATGCCCTTAAATGACTCTAATTTACCTAAATTATAATTAGATAAAATATCCTCAATTTTACTTTGATTTAATTGTGTGTAAACAGCCATTAATTTAGTTCTTTTGGTAATTTGAATACAACTTTTTCTTCTGCAACTACTACCTCTTCTATAGATACTTTTCGATCTTTTTTTATATTATTGAGTAAAGCTTGTACCAATTTTTCCGGTGCTGATGCACCAGAGGAAATTCCAATGGTATCAGAATTTTTTATTTCGTTAAAAGGTATCTCTTTTTCTGAATGCATTAATTGAGAGTTTTTGCATCCTGCTTTTTTTGCTACCTCCACCAGTCTTACAGAATTTGATGAATTTCGACTCCCTACTACAAAAAACAAATCACACTTAGATGCAATTTCTTTCACTGCAGATTGACGATTTGTTGTAGCGTAACAAATATCCTCTTTTATTGGACCTTTAATCTCGGGAAATTTATTTTTAAGAGCATTTATAATTTCTGCAGTATCATCAACAGACAGCGTTGTTTGAGTTATATATGCTAAAGGTTTTTTAAAATTTTCAACATTAAGATTTTCAACATCATTTTTAGTTTCTACAAGTTTTATTGATCCATTCGGCAGCTGCCCCATTGTACCAATGACCTCTGGGTGGTTTTTGTGTCCAATTAAGAATATTTCATATCCCTTTTTATGTAATTGTTCAGACTCTCTATGTACTTTAGAAACCAAAGGACAAGTTGCGTCTACATAGGATAAATTTTTTAACTTTGCTTCGTCAGGAACTGATTTAGGAACTCCATGAGCAGAAAAGATTACAGGTCTACTATTATCTTTTACGTCAGAGAGTTCGTCCACAAATATTGCACCTTTTTCTCTTAATTCATCAACAACTTGTTTGTTATGAACAATTTCGTGTCTTACATATACAGGAGCTCCATATTTATTTATTGCCTTTTCGACAATTTCAATCGCCCTTTTAACACCAGCACAAAATCCTCTGGGAGATGCTAAATAAATTTTAAGTTCTTTTTTCATTCTTATCTAATAAGTATTCGAGCAATATATGCGGAAAAGTAAGAGACGCCAAACCAATAAAAATTACCTTATAAATAGCCTCGTCGAGATCATAGGAGCTATTAAGAAAATACACCGCTATTAAAAATATCACACCAGTTGAAAAAGTTAAGGGAATAGCTCTACTAATAAATTTTTTTAGTCCTGATTTAAAAGACTTATCTAGTTCGAAAATTAATGTAATTGAATGTCTTATAGAATGAAGAAAGCAAAAATAAATTGTGAAAGCCAAAACAGGAGTTAAAAAGAGATTTAATATAATTAATGAAAAAAAATCCATTATCATTAATCCTTTTAAGTCAACTTTTTTCTTATTAGAGATAATGAGAGATGATAAAAAGCTTAAACACAAAAAAGTTATTAAGAATTGATTACTAAATAATTGAAACTCAAAAACATTAAAGTTTAATATTTTAAATATTTCATTTGTTTTCTCTTTCTGAAATAATAACGGTGCTAAAATTACCGCAGATCCTTTTAAAAAGTACAAAATCTCAGGTATTAGAAATTTTTCTTTAAAAGGGAATACCGTATCTTCCTTACCAAAGTGATAAGCTGCTACAACAAGAAATAATAATAAAACAGTATTAGGAAATAATACCCACAAAAAAACTATTAAAAGTGAGATCAAAATATACACAAAATAAAAAGAAAAGAGAGATCTATAACCAAATAAATATAAAAGTCTTTTTCCTTTCAAATTATCTAAAGCTCCATGTGAAATTCCTAAAATTAATATTAAGATTAAACAAAATATAATTGGTTCATAATTTACCATAAAGTAGAACGGGCTAATCAAAATACAAAAATTGAAAAATATAACCGAGTGTTTAAAATTTATCTTATCCATTGGTAAATAGAGCTCTCATAAAAATTAATTTTGGCATTCTTCTTATAATATCAATATCTTCAAAGATATTACTTTTATTAGATAAAAATTTTATTACACAGCTTGATGAAGCTTTAAACATTTCATAAAAAATTTTTGGCATTTTATCTGGGTTATTTTTTAAAACTCTTAAAAATATTTTATCCAAAAACTGATATTTTTCTCCTATATTGTACATCTTTATTTTTTCAATTTTATCAATATTTTCGACAATATATTTACTATGCTCTTGGATATTTAAAAAAGTATACCCTGTACTTAGCCTTGTCATTCCGCCAGCGGATCCAATATAAACAGTTTTCTTATTAGTTCTAATTAATGGATGGAATAATGGTATAGCGCCTTTTTCAGTAAAATTTATATTATAGTTTTTTATTCCTAGATTATTTTTAATATAATTTTCTAATTGAAGATCATAATCCATTAAGCTTTGATCTTCTAAATTTGAAAGCCAAGTTGTTTCAATTAAGGCTTTATTTTTACTAAATGGTAAAGTATAGAAAAAATGAACATCATTTCTCTGATCACAATTGAAATCCATTAGATTTATTATTTCTGAGTCAAAAACATTTTTGGGTGTTTCTATCTCGACTCCTTGAAAGTGCTGCCATAATTTGGATTTATCTAACTCTTTTTCATGAACACTTTTAAAAATAACGGAATTTTCTGAGTTAATTTCTCCAAGATTCTTAAAAAAACTTATATTGGAATTTGTAGAGAGCCTGGAATTGATCTTATTGTAAAATTTACCACTATCGATACTTTGATAAGGATATTTTTTATTTGATAATTCATGAGAATTTTCTGCAGTATTGATTGTAAAACTGTTCCAACTTTTAATTACACAATCATCAAAATTATGATCAAAAACTTTCCAAAAAGACCATGTTTTATCTCTTTTATATTCTTCACGAGTTTCAATAATTGCTAAAGTTTTCTCTTTTAACTTATCATTAATTTCAAGCTCATAAGCCAAGGATAAACCTGCGCATCCACCACCAATAATTATGTAATCAAATTCTTTCATTTAAATTAATCTCTTGCTCTAAAATATTATGATTTGCTTGATTATCGTAATTTAAATTTTTAATGAATAATAATTTAACAAAGTCAAAAATAGATAAAAAGGTCTGAATTAATTTTTCAAACATAGGTACATAGATTTTGCCAGCTTTATTGTAATTATCTATATTTTTTTGTATGAGGATGTAGTCACCTATTTTTCTGTAAATACGCCTCGCAACAATAACAGAAAATCTTGATCTTATTGGTATATCTCGAATGGCATTAAATGAATTTTTATAAAAGATTTGAGAGTAGTTTATAATTTCTCGAATTTCTGAAAAATTGTGACTAACATACTGTCTATTACGCGCTTTATCTTCACATACATCCCTAGCTATATTAGTAAGCTGCATCGCTATCCCAAGATCAATCGCACCTTTCAGGGCCTCTCGATTTTCTACTTTCAATATTTTTGACATCATTAGTCCGACTGTTCCGGCGACTCTATAAGAATAAACAAGCAAATCTTTTTTCGAACTAATCAATACTTTTTCCTCTAAGTCTGTTTCAACTCCATCGAATAAATCTATTACTATTCGTTTAGAAATATTTTCATTATCAATAAGAAACCACATATCTTTTATTATATGATTGTTCAGATTTTTGTTCTCAAAATCTTTTTTAAATTTAAAGAAAAATTTTCTCTTTACATCTAAACTATTTTCATCATCAACTATATCATCTAAGGTTCTGCAGAAATTATATAAAGATGAGCATTTATCTAAAGTATTACTCGAAAGGAAAAAACTTGCCCAATAAAAAGATTTAGCATGTTTTTTTAATAAATTGCTTTTCATTTAAACAATTTGTCTAAAACTTTTGCTGATGAGAGAACGCCAGGTATTCCAGCACCTGGATGCGTACCGGCTCCTACAAAATATAAGTTTCTATATATTTCAGATTGATTATGAAATCTAAAATAAGCTGACTGAGAAAATTTCGGCTGAATTGAAAATCCGGACCCATGCAGAGTTGCTAGATCGATTTCAAAGTAATCAGGTGTTAAATAAAAATCACTTACAACATTTTTCTTTATATCTGGTAAAACAGTTTTATCCATTTTATCTAAAACCAATTCCTTAAATTTATCACCTTCCTCAATCCAATTAACTTTTGACAAATTATTTGGCACTGGAACTAACACATAAAAAGCATCTTGACCATTTGGAGCCATATTGGGATCTGTTGCAGAGGGTCGATGTAAATAATAACTTATATCATCTGAAAGAATTTTCTTTTCAAAAATTTTATCAAGATGTTTTTCATATGCTTCTCCAAAATAAATTGTATGGTGAGCAACATCGTTATATTTTTTTTTAGAGCCAAAATAATAAACGAATAATCCCATTGAATAATCCATTCTTTTCATTTTTTGTCTAAATAAAAAATTGTAATCTTCTTTTGATTTTATCAGGTTGTTGTAAACATTTGGGGGATCAGAGTTGCAAATTACATAATCACTATTAATTATTTTAGAATTATTAATTTTTACACCTTTAACATTTTTTATTTTCTGTGAGTATTTCTGTAACCTCAGCGTCTTTAATAATTTTTATATTTTCTTCGATCATTAATTTTTCTAAAGCATTAACAACACTTCCTGTTCCTCCCATTGAGTAGTGAATGCCCCATTTTTTCTCTAAGAATAAAATTAATGTATAAATCGAAGTAGTGCTGAAAGGATTACCACCAACCAAAAGGGGATGCATACTAAAAACTCTTCTCAATTTTTCATTAGATACATAGCTCGAAACCAAATTGTAGACTGACTTATAACTCTTTAATTTCAATAAAGATGGAATTTGTTTCATCATAAAGATCAGATTATTAAAGGGCTTGTCAGATAAATCTGTAAAACCTTTATCAAAGATTTTTTCAGTAAAATTTACTAAATTCTTGTATCCATCATAATCAGAAGTATTAAACTTTTTTACTTGTTCTTCCATTGACCCATCATCCCCTGTGTAGTCAAATGTATCCCCGTTACTGAAAACAAATCGGTACCATAAATCTAAAGGTACTATTTTAACATAGTCAGAAATATTTTTATTAAATAGTGAAAATAATTCTTCAAATAGATATGGCGCAGTTATTACTGTTGGACCACCGTCGTAAATAAACTGATCCTTTTTGAACACTCTAGCTCTACCACCCAGATCTGGGTGCTTTTCAACTAATGTTACTTTATAGCCCTTAGCTTTTAGCCTTAATGAAGCCGCAAGACCTCCAAAACCAGAACCTATAACTATAATTTTTTTTGCCATATTTTATGGCCTATTCTAACTAGATTTTTTCTTAAGTGCTAATTTTGTTTCTTCAATGCTGGAGCTGTAAATTTTATCTAATTTGCTTTTATCCAACGAGTTTTTAATGAGTTTTTCGACTGACTCTATAGCAATTTTTACTGAGGCATTTTTAATGTCTTTCAAAGCTTGATTTTTAAGTTGTTTAATTTTTTCCTCAGCATTTTTCTTTCTTGTCTCCATTATATTGTGAAAGTCTTTATTTGTTTTGATTATATTTTTTTCAGCCTCATCACTCGCTTTTTTAATCATTTGTTTTACCTCATCTTTAGAATTGCTAATCAGCTTTTCACGTTCTGTAAGGATATTTTTTGCATCTTCTTTAAGTTTATCGGCTTCATCCAGCTGTTTTTTAATATTATTAATACTTTCTTCTAAAGATATTTTAATTTTTTGAGGAATTTTAAAATATACAAGCAATCCTATAAAAACAAAAAAGGATATCATTACCCAAAAAGTTGAATCAATCATTTTAGATATTTACCTATATTTTTTTTTGACACATCATCAACAACCGCTTTAATACTGCTCTCGTTGAGCTTGTCACCTGAAATAGCCTCAATTATATTTGAGGCAATACTTTCAGATACTTTTTGAATATTTGAAATTGAACCTTTTTTAAGTTCACTTATCTCTTTTTGGGCCTTAAGAAGTTCTTTCTCAATTTCTTTTTCTATACCCTCTTTTTTTGATTTAATGTCTTTATCTAATTGATTTTTAGTCTCCAAATGGATTTTAGTAACTTCTTTTTTTGCCTCTTCTAAAATATTTTTATATTCTTTAAGTTTAGAGTCAGACAATTCTTTAAATTTGCCAGCATCTTCTAAATCATTTTTAATTTTATTTTCACGATTGTCTAAATTATTCTTAATTTTAGGAAGATAAAATTTTGCAATAGAAATATATAAGATTGTAAAAACTAAAATTAACCAAAATGCTTGGGAGGCCCAATACTTTGGATCCAGCTGAGGCATGCCAGCCTCAGCCGCATTCAAATCATTTTGTATAGCTAATAAAGCTATTATCAGACCAGGGTATTGCTTCATTATTATTAATTTAAAATGCAAATAAAATAATTAAAGCTACTACTAAACCAAATAATCCTGTTGCCTCTGCTAAAGCAAATCCCAAAAGCAAGTTAGGGAATTGTTTTTGAGCTGCAGACGGATTTCTCATAGCTCCTGAAAGGTAGTTACCAAAAATAATTCCGATACCTACGCCAGCTCCTGCTAATGCGATTGCAGCAAGACCTGCCCCAATCATTTTTGCCGCTTCTAACTCCATTTTTCCTCCTTTATTTATTAATGATGTAAATTTAATGCATCATTTAAATAGATGCAGGTTAATATTGCAAAAACATAAGCCTGTAGAAATGCTACAAGTATTTCTAAACCTGTTAATGCCACTGAAAAACCAAGTGGTAACCACCCACCTAGCAATCCTAAACTAATGACAAATCCACCAAAAACTTTTAACATGGTATGTCCTGCCATCATATTTGCAAACAATCTGACCGATAAACTTACTGGTCTACTTAAATAAGAAATAATCTCAATTATAGTTATTAATGGTAACAGTACTACAGGAACTCCGCTAGGAACAAAAATGCTTAAATATTTTAAGCCGTGTTTAGCGAAACCAATAATTGTTACCGCTATAAAAATAAATAAAGCCATTATTAAAGTTACAATTATGTGACTTGTAACAGTGAATGAATACGGAATCATACCTACCATATTACAGAATAAAACAAACATAAATAAACTAAATATGAATGGAAAGTAAGGTTTAGCTTTTGAACCGGCAGTATCACTAATCATTTTTGCTACAAAGGTATAAAATAATTCAGCGATGAGTTGAACTTTATTAGGTATAATCCTTTTTTCCTTTGAACCTAAGAACAAAAAAAATAAAATTGCTGAAGCACTAATTATCATAAACAAACTTGCGTTAGTAAATGATAAGTCAATTCCTGATATCTTAATTTCCGGTCCAATTTTATGAACACTAAATTGTTGCATAGGATTGCTTGCCATAAATTCCTTAAACTAGTCTTCTTTTTGCATCCGTCTGGCTGTACGTATTACGTTTAACATGCCTGCGGCTGCACCCAAAAAAAAGAAAATTATTATTAACCAAGGTTTAGTATCAAACCAATTATCTAAAATAAACCCAATTATTGTCCCAACCACAACTGCTGCAACTAATTCTGTGCCTAATTTGAAAGCGTTACCCATAAATGAGCCTTTTTTATCGTCATCTGATTTAAGGTGTTTTTTAATTTTTGATTTTGCAATTTTTAGGCGAGTCTTAAATTCTTCAGGAGAGGTCATTTTAAGTTTTAAGCCACTAGTTCTTCAGCTTTTTGCAAGTCAACAGAAACTAATTGACTTACACCTTGTTCGGCCATCGTTACTCCATATAATCTGTGCATACGAGACATTGTTAAAGCGTGGTGGGTAATAATAATAAATTTTGTTTTTGTTATTTTTGAAAGTTCATCTAATAATCCACAAAATCTTGTAACATTAGCATCATCTAAAGGAGCGTCTACTTCATCTAAAACACAAATTGGCGATGGGTTTACTAAGAAAACAGCAAATATTAATGATAGAGCTGTAAGAGCTTGCTCACCACCTGATAATAATGTAATTGATTGCAATCTTTTCCCTGGTGGAGAAACAAACATTTCTAATCCAGCTTCAAGCGGATCATCAGAGTCAACAAGTTCTATCTTTGCGGTTCCTCCATTAAATAACTTTGTATAAACCTCATTAAACTTTCTATTCACTTTTGTAAAAGCATCAAGCAATCTTTCTCTTCCTTTTTGATTTAGCTCATCAATACTTGTTTTAAGTTTGACTATGGCTGAGTAAAGATCAGCTCTATCATCTTCCATCTTCTTAATTTCTATCTCATATTTTTTTGTTTCTTCATCCGCTCTAAGGTTCACGGAACCTAAAGAATCCCTTTGTTTTTTTATTCTATCAGATTTTTTAGACTGCTCTTCTAATGATGGTAATTCTTCTGGTGAAACATTATTCAAATCAGACTGAGATAAAATTGAATCTTCATTTTCAATATGCAATTCATTTTTTACTGAATATAATAAATCTTTTTTTCTATTTTCTATTCCTTCAACAGTAGCTTCATTTCTAGCTTTATTTTCTTTTAAAGCGGAAAGTTTTAATTGAATCTCTTTTAAATTAACATTAATTGCATTATATTTTTTTTCAGACTCAATAAGTTCACTCTCTATTTCCTCATTTCTTTTTTTTGTGTTTTCTAAATTTTGAATGTTTTGACCTTTGGAAGTTGCGATACGTTCTGGATTTTTTTGATTTTCATTTAATTCTGAAAGTAATTTATTTTTTCTATTTGATAATTCGGATGTCATTTTTTCTGAATTCGATTTCAAATTTATCCAATTTTCTAATTCCACATCTATATTTTTTATTCTTTCTTTCCTCTTTATAGAGTCACTTTGAATAGATTTATCTTTTCCAAATTTTTCAGCATATTTTTCTTGAGAAGATGTAATATTCTTAACTAATTGTCTTAATTCACCAAATATTTTTTTTGAGAGCTTTTTGTCATTCTCAATATCTTCCTCAATTTTGTCCAACATTTTATCTAATTTTAATTGTAAATCATCTAAAAGATCTTTTGACTCTTTTAATTCTTTAGAAGAATTTGTTTCTACTCCAAGCAATTCGTTTTCTGTTTTTAAAAGTTCTTTTTTTTCTTTTAGTATTCTTTTTTCGTTTAAATCTGCATCTAAAGAAATGCTTTTTTCTCTTTCAAGATCCGATTCGATTGTTTTGATTGATTTTTCAAGTTTATCTTGTAATGACTTAACTCTTGCTTCCTCTTCATCAAGATTGGATATATCTAAATTTAGTTTTTGCAAACTTGCAGCACTTTCCATTTTTTTGTCTCTTAGTGGAGCAAGCTTTTTATTTTCCTCTTCTAGAAGAGTGTTATTATGATTTAAATCTATATTTACTGCACTAATTTCATCATCAAGTTCATTTAGTTTTTCAATAATATGTTTTTTATCTTTTTCAATTTCCCTAATTTTTAAATAGTACATTCCAGCCTCAACTCTTTTAATTTCTCTTGAGATTTCTTTGTATCTAGTGGCTTCTTCAGCTTGTTTCTTTAAATTGTCTAGCTGCTTTTGTTGTTGTTTTTTAAGTTCATCAGCTCTTTTTAAATTATTTTCAGCTGCATTAAGTCTTGTTTCAGCTTCTTGTCTTCTTACGTGAATTCCGGAAATACCTGCAGCCTCCTCAAGAATGGATTTTCTTTCAACAGGTTTTGCTGTTACCAATTGACCAATTCTTCCTTGACTAATGAGAGAAGGTGAATGTGCTCCCGTTGATAAATCCGCAAATAAAGTTTGAACGTCTTTTGCTCTTACCTCTTTTCCATTTATATAATATTTTGATCCTTTTTCTTTTTCAATTTTTCTTCTAATTGATATCTCGTCAAATTCTTTAAATTGTGACGGACCCTCTTTAATTTGGTTATCAAGAAGCAAGGTCACTTCTGAAATATTTTTTGAAGGTCTATTAGAAGTACCAGAAAAAATCACATCTTCCATACCAGAGCCCCTCATGCTCTTTGCCGAATTTTCTCCCATACACCAACGCAAAGCCTCAACAATATTAGACTTTCCACAACCATTTGGTCCAACAATTCCAGTCAAACCATCTTCAATTAAGAATGTTGTTTTTTCTGAAAATGATTTAAAACCGGTTATGTCGATTTGTTTAAATTTCATTTAAAATTGTTTTTCAATAACTTTTTTAAAATTTTCATAGTCCACTTTTCCTGAGTATTTTTTCCCATTTACTATTATTGTTGGAGTTGACTCAATTTTGTATTTTTTTTGAGCATCTATTCTTTGTTCTAAAATTTTATCTTGTAACTTTTCATTTTCAAGACAATTATCCATTTCTTTTTCACTTAAATTAAAATCTAATCCAATCTTTTTAATCATTTTGTTTATCTTAATTATATCAGATCCAACTGCCCAAGTGGTTTGTTTGTTGTATATTTCTGATAAAAATTTAAATATTTGTTTTGTGTTTTCAGGTAATAGTAAGCTATTAGCTTTACAGCCTAATATAATCTCTGCATTAAGTGCCGCCAAATCCAAAGGAAAAGGATGATGTTCGAATTTAACTAAACCTTTGTCTATGTACTCCATTTTTAATTTGTCAAAAATAGCATTATGAAAAGTCGCACAATGAGGGCATGTTAGGGACGAAAAAACTTTGATCGTAACTTTTGCATTAGAACTGCCGATAGTTAAGATTTTACTCTCTACTTGTGTAGTTAAAAATAAAAAAATTACCAAAAGTTTTTTAAAAAAATTATTTATTTCTTTCATTAAATGCCTTTAAAAAAATATTAAGTGAACTTTTAAGCCCTGAGTCATTTATCTTATTCATTTTTTTATCAATTTCGGAAAAGTTTTTTATTTTAGGAAAGACTTTATTGTCACTCTTTATTTTATCTTGCACAATTTTTAACGTGATTTTTCTAATGCAACTATAACCAAAAAAACCATTTATTTTATCTATTATCTCTTTTTTTTTATATTCTACCTCTAATTCTTTCCCATGGATGACATTTAGTGTTAATGTGCCATCTCTCATTTCTTTACCTATTTTTACCGTCAACGGATAGCATGCATCTGAAATTTTTTTACTGACTATTTTTGTCCAGTTGTCAACAATGTTGGAATAATTATAACTTCCTTTTCTAAGATGTTTCTTTAATGTATTTGGAATTGTACTTGAAAAAGGTTTAAGTCCTTGTATCAACATTTGGGATTTATTATTATTTTTATTATGCATTTAAACCGAACTTTATCAAAAAAAATTCTAGCATGGTATGATAATAGCAAACGCGATCTACCGTGGCGTGTGAGCAAAAAGTCGCCAAAAAAGCTTTATTACAGGTTATTGAGTGAATTTATGCTGCAACAAACGCAAGTTAAAACCGTATTACCTTACTTCAAAAAATTTACTAAAAAATTTCCAACGCTTGAGTCACTCTCAAAAAGTAATGAAAAACAAATTTTAAAAATGTGGGAAGGACTAGGTTATTACAGACGAGCTAGAAATCTTTATGCATGTTCAAACCAAATAATAACTCTTTATAAAGGAAAATTGCCAAAAACTTTAGATGAAATAAAAAAACTTCCGGGTATTGGCGATTATACCGGAAGCGCTTTGCTAGGCTTAGTATACGATCAGCCTAGAATAGCTTTAGATGGAAACGTAAAAAGAGTATTCGCAAGAAACTTAAATAAAAAAGAAGCTAAAATTGATTTTAACAAATTATTTAATTCTAACTCAAATATGCTTTTCAATAACAAAAGAAATGCAGATTTTGTTGAAGCACTTATGGAATTTGGTGCATTAATTTGCAGGCCAAAAGACCCAAAATGTGTCGCTTGCTGTTTGAACAAAACCTGTAAGTATTTTAAATCATCTAAAAAAATTATAACTACATCTAAAAAAATGTATAAAAATAAAAATTATGATATTTTTTGTTTTTTAAATAAAAAGAAACAAATTGCCTTAACTAAAAAAAACAACTTTGGTTTTTTAAAAAATTTTAATTTACCTATGATTAAGGAGACAAATAAAAATAATATTACAAGCTGGAAGTTGTTAAACAACTATAATAACTCCATATCTAATTTAAAATTAAATATTAATTTATATTACAAGTTCTCCAATAAGATTCCATCAGAATATAGTTGGCATTCTTTAGACGATAAAAAACAATTTATACCTACATTCACAAAGAAAATATTTAAACAAATTTCAAATTTATTTTAATGAAAAAAAAAATAGCAATCATTGGCGCCGGTATAGCAGGATTAACTCTTGCAAACTTATTAAAAAAACATACTGATCATGAATTTATGGTTTATGAAAGGGAAGAAAGTTTGTCTCTGGAGGAGGGTTACGGTATTCAGTTAGCTACTAATAGCATTAAAATTTTGAATCAAATTAATTTCGAAAAAATAAATAATGAAAAAATATTTCATCCAAAAACAATAGATTTTTATAATATTCAAAATAAAAAAATATGTGATTTAAACTTATCTAAGTTTAATAGACCTGAAGCAAAATACACAACACTTCAAAGATCTACTTTAATCGAATTTTTGAAAGAAAATATTTACACTCAGCATTTAAGATTTGGAAAAAAAATGAAAGAAGTCTCTGAGCTTAAAGACAAAGTTCTTATTAAATTTGATGACAACACAAATGATCTAGTAGATTTTGTAATTGCTGCTGATGGAATATTTTCAAACACTAGATCATTCTTTGAAAAGAAAAAAAATGAGCCAAGATTTAAAAAAGCTATTGCAGCGAGAATAATACTAAAATCAAAATCTGAATTTGATATAAATGAAGAAAATATAAGTTTAATGCTTGGAAGCAACAGTCATATTGTTCTTTATCCAATAAATAAAAAAAAAGAACTTAATATGGTTTGTATAATGAGATGTAAAAAATATGAACCTGACAACATTAACCAGTTAGTTCAAGAAATAATTTTAAAACAAAATCCAAAATTTAAAAATATATTTGAGAATGAAATAAAAACATGGCCTTTATATTTTACGCCAAAAATTATTCCTTCCTCTAATAAAAAGGTATTTTATATTGGAGACGCTTTTAATGGATTTTTGCCAACACTTGCACAAGGTGCTGGACAGTCTATAGAAAGTGCTTTTGAAATATTCAATTTATTGACAAAAGATAAGCTTGATAAAGAAAATAATTATTTTGAAATTAGATCAAAAAGGGCAAAAATCATAAGAAGTAGATCAAATTTTAATTTCTTTGCATTTCACTTTTCAAGCAAAATTATGCAAAACGTCAGAAATCTATTATTGAAGTTTTTGGTAAAACGTAAATTTTTTGTAAAAAGATACCTAGGAAAAGTTTATAAGAATTAAGTTTTAGTTTCTGAAATAAATTTTTGTCTTAAACTATCAATTACAACAGTGGATCCATTAATTTTACAATGCCAATAAGTCCAACCATTAAAGCTTTCTGCTCCCATAATTGTTGCTGCCACTTTATGAATTGAGCCCTCTGACTCTTTATATTTTATACTTCCGTCAGCCATAATTTTAGCATTAATCCTCTTTTTAGGATCAAATAGGGTAGTACCTGGCTTTAATATTCCTAGTTCCACTAGAGAACCAAAAGGTATTCTTGGTTTTGATTTATTGTTTTCAACAGTATCTAAGTATTCATCCTCAATTACCTTAGTTTTTTTAATTCGTTCACTAGCTGCTTTAAAATACTTTTTATCTCTTTCTATACCAAAATATTTTCTACCTAATTTTTTAGCAACAACAGCTGTTGTTCCAGTGCCTAAAAAAGGATCAAAGATAGCATCACCTTTGTTTGTGGTTGCTAAAATGATTCTATGTAAAAGCGCCTCTGGTTTTTGTGTAGAATGGATTTTTTTTCCATTTTTCTTTAGTCTCTCTTTTCCGTTGCAAATAGGTAATGTCCAGTCTGATCTCATCTGTAAGTCATCATTTAAGCATTTTAGCGATTGATAGTTAAACGTATATTTTGATTTTTTATTTTTTGAAGCCCAGATAAGAGTTTCATGTGCATTAGTAAATCTAGTTCCTCTAAAATTAGGCATAGGATTATTTTTTCTCCAGATAACATCGTTAAGCAACCAGTAATCTAAATTTTGCAAGTGGTGACCTAGTCTAAAAATATTATGATATGATCCTATTACCCAAATACTTCCATTATCTTTTAGAATTCTTTTACACTCATTAAGCCAAGCAATGCAGAATTTATCGTAATGTTTAAAACTATTAAATTGATCCCACTTATCATTTACTCCATTTACTCTACTTGCATCGGGTCGAGTTAATTTTTCACCAATCTGCATATTGTAAGGTGGGTCAGCAAAAACTAAATCAAAAGACTTATCAGGAATTTTTTTTATTTCCTTTAGACAATCTCCATTAACGATTTGACTGGAAAATTTTGACATTTTCGGATTCAACTCGAAATTGAATCCAGGGTCAAACCTTTTTCATGAAAAAATGAGTTTTCTTGTGTTAGAGATTCTTAGTTAGACAATATCTTGTGTACGGGTTTAAAACCTTTTCTGTGATGAGAGGTAATACCAAATTTTTTCAGCCCTTTCAGATGAGCCTTGGTTCCATAACCAAAGTTACTGTCCCAAGCATAATTAGAAAATTCCTCTGCAAGCTTGATCATAAGTTTGTCTCTAAAAACTTTTGCAACAATTGAAGCTGCACTAATAACTTTTATTTTTTCATCTCCATTTATTATAGTCTTATAATTTTTCAACCCACTCGGAGCAAAATTTCCGTCTATCAATGTCAAATCTGGTTTTACAGTCAGCTGCTCTAGAGCTCTTTTCATCGACAGTAATGATGCCTGTAAAATATTTAAATCTAAAATTTCTTTTACAGACGCTAGACCGATAGCATAATGTGAATGGGATTTAATATGTTCTGAAACTTCTAATCTTCTTTTAAAACTTATTTTTTTGGAGTCGTTAAGAAGTCCAAGATTAATCCCGTCTTTTAATATCACAGCTGCTGAAACTACAGGACCAGCAAGGCATCCTCTACCAACTTCATCAACACCAGCAGTAATAATCTTTTTTTTCAATTTAATTAGATTTTTTTATCTCTTATCATTTTTAAGTCGATCCAAGCCATTTTTTTTTGTGCTGGTTGTCTCATTAAAAAAGCAGGGTGGAATGTAATTATCACCGAAGTTTTACAATTACCGAATTGTTTTTCAATCCACTTCCCTCTCATTTTAGATATTACAACATCATTCCCAATTAATGCATTCATAGCTGTACTTCCAAGTAATACTAAAACTTTTGGATTAATGATTTCAATATGCTTCGTAATGAATGGTAAATATCTTCTTATCTCCTCATTTGTAGGTCTCCTATTATCTGGTGGGCGATAATTTATAATATTGGAAATATAAACTTTATTTCTATCTAAATCGATTGCAGCTAACATTTTATCTAATAATGCTCCTGCTCGACCTACAAAAGGCAAACCTTCAGCATCCTCATTTGCACCTGGTGCTTCCCCAATCAGCATGATTTTTGAGTTAGGGTTTCCATCGCTAAACACAATATTTTTTCCATGTTTTTTAAGATCACAATTATTTAAACTTAAGATTGATTTCTTTAACTTAATTAATTTTTCAGCTTTATTTCCTGAAATTTCAAAATTATCTTTTTTATATCTATTGATTGCCTTATTATTGTAAATTAAATTATAATTAATAAATTTATAATAATTAATTAACTTAACCGTACTAAAAATATTTTTTTTATTCATTTATGTTTTTATCAAATTTCAAATTAAAGACTATAGGACTTATTATTTTTGTCATTAGTTTTTTATTCACATCCCAATCAAAATCTTTGGATAAATTTGATAAGGCAGATAATGTATCCAATTATTTTGCTGGAATTTTATCTTTTAATAATAATGAATACGACACGTCTTTTAAATTTCTCAGAAAACTAGATGGACTTGCGACTAGTCACCCAGATTACTCAACTAAATATTTGTATACATTAGTTAATTCTGGAAAATTTAGAGAAGCATTCAATTTTTCAAAAAAATTAGAAAGGCAAAATTATAACATTTTTGAAAGCCATTTAATTACAGGTGTTTACTATCTTAAACACTCCAAATTGGATCTTGCTAAAGAGCACTTTAAAAAAGCTAAAAAGATCAAAAGATCTGTTTTAAATAATTTTGTCTCTGATTCTTTGCATAATTGGTCTAATCTTTCAAACAGTAATTCTGAAAACGCCCTGCAACAAATAAAAAAACTAGATGATAGGTTTGAAAATCTCAAAAAAATTCAAAACATCTTTCTTAATTGTTACTTTGATAGTCCCAAAACAAAAGTCTTATTCAAAGAATTAACTTCAAACAAAAAAACAGATTTTTCACGTTATAATTATTTTTATGCATCCTATGAAGCGGGATTAGGAAATATCAGAGAAGCTAAAAAAATTGTTAATCTAGCTCTTAAATCTTACCCAAGAAACTTAAAATTAAACCAAATGGAGAGAGACTTGAATAATAATAAAAATATAATCATTTTTAATTGTAAAAATGAAGCGCATGTAAGTGCCGAAATTCTTTATATTACTGCAAACGCTTTAGCATCCCAATCAATTTATCCTCTTTCAAATTTTTATTTAAACTTGGCTAAATTTTTAAACGAAGATTTTCACTCATATAACACCCTTCTTGCAGAAAATTTTTATAAAAGCGATAATTTTAATGAAGCAAGAAAAATTTATAATTCTTTGAGCAAAAGAGGAACGGCGTATAGGTGGTACTCCTCTAAACAACTTTCAAGAATTTATTTACAAGATGATGATAAAGATCAAGCTATTAAAATTTTCTCAGAAGCATACAATAATTTAGATAAAAAGGAAATTTACGAGACTTTTGATTACGCTGAATTTTTAAAAAATAATGAAAAGTTTAAAGACTCTATCAACCTATATTCTGAGATAATAAATAAAATTAATATCAAACATCCTTTATACGCAGAAGCAACAGATGGAAGAGGTGTAGCCTACGAGAGGATTGGAGAATGGGATAAAGCAGAAAAAGATTTATTAGAATCTCTTAAAGCTGATCCGGACCAAGCATATGTAATAAATTACTTGGCTTACTCATGGATTGAACAAGGAGTAAAGATAGAAGAGTCGCTTAATATGCTAGAAAAAGCAAATAGCCTTAGATCTAATGATCCTTATATAATAGACTCGCTAGGTTGGGCACTGTTTAAACTAAAAAAATATAAAGAGTCTAAAAAATATCTACAAACAGCTGTAAGATTGATGCCTGGCGATCCTGTAGTCAATGATCATTATGGTGATGTTTTATGGAAAAATGGAAATGAAATACAAGCTAGGTATTATTGGAATTATGTTTTAAACCTTGAAAAAACTAAAGAAGATCTAAAAAAAAACATTGAAAAAAAACTTATAAAAGGCCTTTAGTTTATGGTTTTGAACTCCTATTCAAAAATTAATTTATCTTTACTAGTAAATTCAAAACAAAAAAATGGCCTGCATGATATTCAATCTTATTTTTGTTTAATCAATCTTAAAGATAAAATTAAAATAAAGAAAATTAAGGGAAAAAAGGATATAATAAATTTTACTGGGTCTTTTGCTAAACATGTTAATAAAAAAAATAACTCGATAAAATCATTACTAATTTTATTAAGAAATTTGAAATTAATTTCCTGTCATTATTCAATAATTGTAGAAAAAAAAATACCAGTTTTTGGTGGTTTAGGAGGAGGGACCAGCAATGCTGTTTCTGTAATGAGATATATCTTAAAAAATAAACCAAGTGTAAAAATTTTAAATGTTATTGAGAAAAAAATTGGCACAGATCTTAAACTTTTTTTCTACAAACAAGGTTTTTTAAAAAACTTAAGTTTTGTTATTAATCAAAAAACTAAACAAAAATTCTTTTTTGTTTTGATTAAACCATCAATAAAATGTTCTACTCGAGAAATTTACTCGAAAGTGAAAAAATATTCAAAAAAAACTATATTTAGCAATAACAAGGTAAAAAAAAGAAAAGATTTTTTGAAATTACTGTATAATAGCAGAAATGACCTACAATTTATTGTTGAAAAAAAATATCCTAAATTAAAAACTATTTTAAGGAATATTAATGTTCAAAATGGATGTTATCTCTCAAGAATGACTGGGTCTGGATCTGTTTACTACGGGTTATTCACCGATCAAAATTATGCAAAAAAAGCCTGTAATAAATTAAAAAAAAAATATCCCAAACTTTGGGTTTCATTTGCAAAAACTGTTTAATTTTTCTGATATATGATATATCAGAATGGTTAAGTTTGGGGCATAGCCAAGCGGTAAGGCAGCGGTTTTTGATACCGCCATCCTAGGTTCGAATCCTAGTGCCCCAGCCAAAGATATATGCTTGAAAAAAGTTTCAATTTTATAAAAAAAATTAAGAGAAACTTTTTTCCATTTTATAAAGATAAAGAAATACAATTTGTTTTTAATAAACTTCAAGAAGGATATCCAAAAGACACTATCACTGCAAGATTTGTTGGAGGTTGTGTAAGAAAGTATTTATCCAATGATGAAATTGATGATATAGACATTGCAACAACACTAAGTTCCACTGACATTAAAGAAAAATTTAAAAACACTTATTTTAAAGTTATAGACACAGGCATAACACACGGAACAATCACTTTAGTATCAAAAAAGTTTAAACTCGAACTTACAACTTTAAGAAAAGACTTGGAAACAGATGGGAGACATGCTGAAGTTGAATATATTGATGATTGGCAGCTTGACTCTGAAAGACGAGATTTTACTATCAACGCTATTTATCTAGATATCAATGGAAAAATTTTTGATCCTCAAGGTGGAAAAACTGATCTAGAAAACAACAATGTAAAATTTATTGGTGATCCTCAAAAAAGAATTGAGGAAGATTACTTACGTATAATACGATTTATTCGTTTTAAGATTATTTATGATTTTGAAGTAGAACAAACTACTAGTAATGCAATTAAGTTAAATTTGACTGGAATTAAAAAGATTTCAAAAGAAAGGATTTTGGTAGAATTATATAAAATTTTGGATTTAAGAAATTTTATAAAATTGAATGACAGTTCAGATTTAAAAGAAATTTTTACTCTTATCTTTCCTGAATTTAAAAATTTAAAACGGCTGGAAAGATTAGTTGAAATTTGTGATTATTCAGAAATCAACAGAAGCCTATTGTTAGCAATACTTCTTATTGATGATATAGATACGCATGAATATTTTAGCCATAAATATAATATTTCTAATGATATTAAAGACGACCTCAATTCTTTTTCTAAAAATCTTAAATTAATAAAAGAAAATAAAGATTTCTTTGATAAAGATTTAGAAAAAAATATTTACTTATATAATAAGGAATATTTAATTAATTTAAATATTCTTCATTATGTATTAAATCTAAAACTTAAAAATAAAGATTTTTCTAAAACCTTAAAAAAAATACTCAAATCTAAAATCCATAAGCTTTCTATAGATGGGAGATACCTAATGCAAAATGGCATGCAACAAGGTTCAGCAGTAGGTAAGGTCTTAAAAGAAATTGAGGTAGAATGGTTAAAAAATAATTTTCAAATATCTAAAGATAGAGTAAAAGAAATAATTCGAACCCATTCAAGTTAAATATATTCAACGTTAAGTATTTCAAAACTTTTTTCACCAGATGGAGTATTTACAGAAACTATCTCACCTTTGTCTTTTCCTATCAAAGCTCTTCCTATTGGACTTTTAAAAAATATTAAATTTTTCTTAATGTCGGCTTCGTCTTGCCCAACTAATTTATATTTGATTTCCTTGCTAGTCTCAAGATCTTGAAGTTTTACGGTGGAACCAAAGATCACTTTTCCATCATTTTCAATTTTAGTCACATCAATTACATTGGCACGAGCAATTAAATCATTAATTGCTATTACTCTACTTTCAATCAAAGCTTGTTGCTCTTTAGCTGCGTGGTACTCGGCATTTTCTTTTAAATCTCCATGAGATCTAGCTTCAGCGATTGCTTCAACAACTTTTGGTCTTTGAATATTTTTTAAATCCTCTAATTCTTCTTTTAAATTCTGAAGACCGTTTACTGTTATAGGTTCCTTTTCCATAATTATTTCCATTTAACTTCAGGAGGCAAAGACATTAAAATAGAATCTGTATTACCCCCAGAATTCAAGCCAAATTTTGTACCCCTGTCATACAAAAGATTAAACTCAACATATCTTCCTCGTTTAAGCAATTGTTTCTCTTTATCTTTTTTTGTGTATTTTAACTTTTTCTTTCTATTAATTACTTTATTTGAAATATCAATGAAAGCTAATCCAAGCTCTCTTACAAATTTGAAGTTTTTAATCCAATCTTTAGTTTCGTAATCAAAAAAAATTCCACCAATTCCTCTAGCTTCTTTTCTATGGGGTAGATAAAAATATTCATCACACCATTTTTTATATTTTTTATAGTTTTTTTTATTTTGTAAACAAATTTTTTTAAGATCATTATGAACAATTTGACTTTCCTTTTTATCCTCATGACTTGGTGTTACATCCATCCCCCCACCAAACCATTCTATTGATGTAACAATAAATCTTGTGTTGAAATGAATAGCGGGAATCTTTGGGTTTTTCATATGAGCAACTACAGAAACACCTGAGGCCCAATACACACCTTGTTTTTCAGCACCAAGTATATTTGATCTAAATTTTTTTGGAAATATGCCTGAGACAGTTGATTTGTTAACTCCAACTTTGTCAAAAATTTTTCCATTTGTTAACAAATAAGAAGTTCCACCACCTTCTTTGATATTTTTTTTATACCAGTCTCTCTTAGTAAATTTTAATTTATTATTTTCCAAAATTTCAAAAGATTTGCATATTTGTATTTGCAGGTATGAGAACCAACTATCAGCCATTTTTTTTCTAAAATCAGATGAAATCATTATTTTAACAAGTTATTTTGTCTAAGAGCTTCAGCAGAAATAATGGCTACGCTTATAGCAACATTAAGCGATCTAGTTTTTTTATTTATTGGAACTTTCACTTTATTTTTGATTGTTTTATGTAAACTTTCCGGCACCCCAGCACTTTCTCTCCCAAATAACAGAATATCATTCTTTTTGAAATTAAATCTATGATAATTTTTTTTAGCTTTAGTTGTCATAAGCACAATTCTTTTTTTTTTATTTTTATTTATAAATTTATCATAATCCTCGTACCTAAATATCTTACAAAATCCTAAATAATCCATCGCAACCCGTTTAAATCTTGGGTCATGCAAGTCAAAACCACAAGGCTCAATAATATGGATTTTAAGTTTAAAACAAGCGCCCAGTCTTATTATGGCAGCTGTATTTTGAGGTATATCTGGTTTATATAGAGCTATGTGCATTATTATTGCTTAATTTATGTGTCATTCTGACCCTAGAGTATTTAAAAACATAGTTTAAATAATTAAATATATTATAAACGCAATCATTAATGAGCAAAGAAGAAAAAAAAGTAAATCGGAGAGATTTTTTATTTACAGCTAGTTACACTATTGGAGCAGTAGGAGTTGGGGCAGTAATTTGGCCAATGATAGACCAAATGAATCCAGATAAAGCTCAACAAGCTTTAGCAACTACAGAAGTTGACATTAGTAGTATAGAACCTGGCAAATCTATTACTGTTTTGTGGCGAGGAAAACCAATATTTATTAAAAAAAGAACTTCAGAGGAAATAGCTGAGGCTAGGGCGGTAAAATTGGACGATTTGCCTGATCCTCAAAAAGATGAGGACAGAGTAAAAGACGGAAAAGATGAGTGGTTAGTGATGCTAGGGGTTTGCACGCACCTAGGATGCGTACCATTGAAAGATAAGGGTGATTATAATGGTTGGTTTTGTCCTTGCCATGGTTCACATTACGATGTATCAGGCAGGATAAGAAAAGGACCAGCTCCAACAAATATGGAAATACCAAAGTTTGAATTTGTTGATAGCAATACAATTAAAATTGGATAAATAATTATGAGTGAGCAAGAATACGTACCAAAATCTAAAGTAGGAAAATGGTTTAATGACCGTTTACCTTTGCTCACGCTTGGAGCACATCTAACAGATTACCCAACACCTAAAAATTTAAATTATTGGTGGACCTTTGGCGGAATTTTAACTTTTTGTTTGATCACTCAAATAGTTACAGGAATCGTTTTAGCAATGCATTACGTCGCTCATGCAGATTTAGCTTTTGCAAGTGTGGAACACATAATGAGAGACGTAAATTATGGTTGGCTAATAAGATACATTCATAGCAATGGTGCATCTATGTTTTTCCTAGCAGTTTATATTCACATTTTTAGGTCTTTATTTTATGGATCATATAAATCACCAAGAGAAGTAATTTGGATAATTGGTTTGATGATTTATTTATTAATGATGGCGGCAGCTTTCATGGGTTATGTTTTGCCTTGGGGTCAAATGAGTTTCTGGGGCGCTACAGTAATAACTAATTTATTTAGTGCGATCCCACTAGTTGGAGATAGTATAACAACTTGGTTGTGGGGAGCATATTCTGTAGATAATCCTACACTGAACAGATTTTTTAGTTTACATTATTTAATCCCGTTTTTAATTTTAGGATTAGTAGTTTTACATATTTGGGCTCTACATGTTCCAGGAAATAATAACCCTGTAGGAATTGATATAAAGAAACCGTCTAAAGATACAGTTCCGTTTCATCCTTATATAACTATTAAAGATGCTTTCGCGCTTTTAGTATTTATGATCATATTTGCTGGATTTGTATTCTTCACTCCTAATGTTTTGGGACACTCAGACAATTATATACCTGCCAATCCGTTAGTTACACCTGCTCACATAGTACCTGAATGGTATTTGTTACCATTTTACGCAATTTTAAGATCTGTCCCTGATAAATTAGGCGGGGTAATTTTAATGTTCAGTGCAATTTTTATTTTATTTGTTTTACCTTGGTTAGATACATCAAAAGTTAGATCGGCTGTTTTTAGACCGATTTATAGACAGTTCTTTTGGATATTAGTAATAGATGTTCTAATGCTTGGCTATGTTGGTGCGATGCCAGCTGAGGGAATTTACTTAGTATTAGCTAGAGTGGGAACTATTTATTATTTCTTACATTTTATAGTAGTTATGCCTGTTGTCGGATATTTGGAAAAAACAGATCCTATTCCTATGAGCATCTCCGAGCCAGTATTAACTGGAGGAGCAGAACCATCTTTAGCTAGGAAGGTTAATGATAAAGTCTAATATAAAACTACTCGTTTTATCTTTTTTGTTACTTATCTCACTCAGACCACTACAAAGCGCTGAAATGGTTGATCCAATTAAAGTGGATTGGAGTTTTAAAGGTTTAACAGGGACCTTTGATAGAGCGTCACTACAAAGAGGTTTTCAAGTTTATAAAGAAGTCTGTGCTTCTTGCCATTCAATGCAATATCTTAGCTATAGAAATCTAGGAGAGCCAGGTGGACCTGAGTTTTCTGAACAAGAGGTAAAAGCTATTGCTGCTAGCTTCGAAATAGAGGATGGTCCAGACTCTCAAGGAGAAATGTTTACTCGACCAGGAAAACCTTCAGATAAATTTAAAAGCCCGTATCCCAATGTTCAGGCAGCAACAGCTGCTAATGGTGGGGCATACCCACCTGATATGTCAGTTTTAGTCAAAGCAAGAAAAGGAGGAGCTAATTACATTTATTCAGTTCTTGTTGGTTACGAAGACCCTCCTCCAGGTGTAACTCTTGATGACGGTGTTTATTACAATAAATATATGGTCGGTAATAAGATTAAAATGCCAAATAATTTAATGGATGGCCTAGTTGAATATGCAGATGGCACCGAGTCTACTGTTGATCAAATGGCTAAAGATGTAACAACTTTCTTAGCTTGGGCTGCCGAACCTGAACTTGAAGAAAGACATAGAACGGGAGTTAAAGTAATTATTTATTTGGCGCTATTAACAACTTTAGTTTATTTAAGTATGAAGAAAATTTGGTCACGGGTTGACACGGAAGTATAATACATCTCCATCTTTTACGATATAATCCTTGCCTTCAATTCTAAGTTTTCCATTTTCTTTACACTTTTCTGCACTGCCAAATTTTATAAAATCTTCACAAGATATTGCTTCAGCTCGAATAAAGTTTTTTTCAAAATCAGTATGAATTACACTTGCTGCTTGAGGGGCAAGAGTATTCTTTTCAATTGTCCAAGCTCTACTCTCTTCTGGGCCAGAAGTAAAAAATGTATCGAGGTTTAAAAGATCATAACCTTCTTTTATTAACTGATTTAAACCAGTTTTATTAAGACCTATTTCTTTCATAAAAGTCTCCCTTTCATTATTGTCTAATCCCATGATTTGATCTTCGATATCAGCACAAATGGTTACAATTTTCTCACCAGGATATTTTCTATTTACATCTTCTGTAAAAGAATTACCTGTTGCCAAACTTTCTTCATCAACATTACAGACTATAATTTTAGGTTTAATACTTAATAAACCTAGTGAAGTTAAAAATTTTTTCTCAAATTTGTCATTTATTGACGCCTCGTTTCCTGTATTTAATAATTTTAATTTCTCTTCAAGTATCTTTATTTCTTTTTCTTGAAGTAATTTTTTTTTACCTTTTTCAAGTTTTTTTTCAATAATATCTAGATCAGAGAGAATTATTTCTGTTTTAATCGTTTCCAGATCTTCAACTGGATTAATATTTGAATTAACGTGAGTAATTTTATCAGACTCAAAACATCTTACTAAGTGAACGATTGCATCTACTTCTCTTATATGTGAAAGAAATTTATTTCCTAAACCTTCTCCTTTTGATGCTCCTTTAACGAGTCCCGCAATATCAACAAAGGTAATATTGGTATATATTTTCTTTTTGGAATTAGATAAACTTGTTAATTTATCTAACCTTTCGTCAATTACATCAACAATTCCTATGTTTGGATCGATTGTGCAGAAAGGAAAATTTGCTGCTTCAGCATTTTTAGATGCTGTTAAAGCATTAAATAGCGTTGACTTCCCCACATTTGGAAGTCCGACAATCCCGCACTTAAATCCCATTAAGGTCTTGATTTACTTTGCTCGAAAATAGATCTATTTTTTTTTCAATTAAGGTAGGTAGTTGCTTTACAATATTTTCTGTAATTTCATTTATTTTTTCTTCCTCGTCTTCTTTAAAATCCTCTAGAACATGGCTGTTAACCTTTTTCTTTTGTTTTGGGTGACCAATTCCAATACGAACTCTTGAATAATCTTTACCTATAAATTTATCTATTGACTCTATACCGTTATGTCCTGCACTACTTCCTCCAAATTTAGCTTTTATCTTCCCAAAATCAATATCCATATCATCATGAAAAACAAAAACATCTTTTGCGTCAATTTTAAAATAATCAATAAGCTCTTTTATAGCTGTTCCAGAATTATTCATAAAAGTTAAAGGTTTAATTGCATAGATTTTTTTTTCATCAATATTACCTGTAGTAAGCAGACCTTTAAATTTAGGTTTTTGTTTTGAAAGTTTGAAATGCGTATTTATTGCATCAATTATTTTGAAGCCGATATTGTGTCTTGTATTAGTGTAGTTGGACCCAGGATTTCCTAATCCGACGAGTAAAAGCATATTAATTATTTCTTTTCAGCGGGTTTTTTATCAGCGGGTTTTTTTTCTTCAGGTTTTTTATCAGCACCTTCTTTTGTCTTTTCATCTTTTTTAGCTCCATCTCCATCTTTAGCAGCCGCATCTGCACCCTCTGTAGAAGTCTCTCCCTCAGCACCCTCTGCAGCGGCCTCTTCTTCAGTTGTCTTTTCTGGTT
The DNA here is from genome assembly GCA_902557785.1 of uncultured Pelagibacteraceae bacterium. GTDB lineage: Bacteria > Pseudomonadota > Alphaproteobacteria > Pelagibacterales > Pelagibacteraceae > Pelagilacustribacter. The sequence continues at coordinate 28,394 of CACEBP010000005.1, forward strand.
CTTTAATAACAGTTGGAGATGCAACTGTTGCTATAACGAAATCTCGATCTGTTATTGTTGGAACTACATTTCCCTCTAATTTTACTGATGAAATTTTAATACTCGTTCCAATATCCGTCCCCGTTAAATCAATTATTATCTCGTCAGGTATATTTTCGGCTGGACATTTCAATTCAATTTTTCTTCTTACGATGTTTAATACACCGCCTCTTTTTAACCCTGGAGAGTCAGGATGATTAATGAATTTTACAGGTATCTCTAGAATAATTTTTTTACCTGAAACAATTCTCATAAAATCGATGTGAATTGGCTCTTCAGAAACTACGTTAAAAGCAACATCTCTAGGAATTACTTTTTCTTTTTTTCCATCTACATCTAGTTCTAAAACCTTAGATAAAAATGTATCTGAATTAATTAAATTTTTTATATCTTTTTTCTCTATTGAAATATTTTTATTGGCTTCCTTACCTCCATATAAAATGGCAGGTATTAAACCCTCTGACCTCAACTTGTTGTTTGATCCTGTAGAGGTGTTGTCTCTTTTTATAGCCTTTAAATTACTCATAAGTTTGTTGAAGAGGGTATATAACCCATGATCTTAATCAAAACAAGTATTAATTAAATAAATCAGATACCGAATTTGAATTTGCAATCCTTTTAATTGCTTCTGACATTAATGAAGATATAGACAAAACCTCAATTTTACTATTATTATTAATTTTTTTACTATTATCTATGGTGTCTGTTACTATGAGTTTCTTAATTTTTGAATTTTTGATTTTTTTTGCCGCATCTCCGCTTAAGACACCATGAGAAATAAATACGTAGACTTCATTTGCTCCACTTTTAATTAAAGCATTAACAGCATTAATTATCGTACCTCCACTATCAATTATATCATCAACAATTATACATGTTTTATTTTTAACATTTCCTAAAATATTCATTACCTCAGATTTTCCAGGAGCAGGTCTTCTTTTATCTATAATTGCCAGATCGGCTTTTATTCTATTGGCTAAACCTCTAGTTCTTGCCACACCTCCAACATCTGGGGAAACACAAATAAGTTTTTTATTGCCTAACTTTTTTTTAATGTATTTTGCAAATAGTGGAGCGGTGTATAAATTATCAACTGGCATATCAAAGAAGCCTTGAATTTGACCAGCATGCAAATCTACGGTGACAACTCTGGTTGCGCCTGCATTAGTTATTAAATTTGCCATCACTTTGGCTGAAATTGAAGTTCTTGGCGCTACCTTACGATCTTGTCTCGCATAACCAAAGTATGGAATTACTGCTGTTATAGTTTTAGCTGAAGATCTCTTTAATGCATCAATTACTAAAAGTAATTCCATTAAATTATCGTTTGCAGGGTTGGAGGTAGATTGAATTACGAATACACTATTACCTCTAATATTTTCATTTATCTCTATATAAATTTCTCCGTCAGCGAATCTTCTGATGTTAGTATTAATTAATTTTAACTTTAAATTTTTAGCAATATTTTTACTTAGTTTTAAATTGCTTGTTCCAGATAAAATTTTCATGAAATGTTACTATTTATACCTTATTTCTATATCTTTTCAAATTAATAAAATTAAATCATGCAAATTGTAGAGATACATCTGCCATAATCTTTTTGTTGTAATTTGCTCGATCTTCTATAACTAAAAAAATTACTTTTCAAAGCAAAAGTATCTTTATCAACTTGATCGACTTTTACATCAAAATCAAGAAGTTTATCAGTTACAAATTTACGTAAATTGAATAATTTTTTTTGACTATTTTTTTTATAGAAATATTTTTTGTTTTTGCGCGATTTATTTATGAATTTTTTATAAAATTTTAAATCAACTTCGTAGTTTTTTTTAGCTATACAAGGACCAACACATGCATAAATTTCATTGTTCGAGTTAAGTTTTTTTATTTTTGTAATTGTATTTTTTATGATCCCAAAATATGCACCTTTCCATCCTGCATGGATGCAACCGATTATTTTATTCTTTATATCATATAAAATAATTGGAACACAATCTGCCGTCACAACCCCTAGCGCTATACCTTTCATTTTTGTAATTGTTGCATCGGCCCTAATTTTTTTGTGAAAGTTTTTTTTTTTTATTTCCACTACTTTATTGCTATGTGTCTGATGCATTAAAATTAAATTTTCTTTTTTAACATTCATTTTTTTTGCAACAAAATTTAAGTTTTTATTAACATTTTTACTATTATCGTTTGAGCCTTTGCCACAATTTAAGCTTTTATAAATACCACTTGAAAATCCATTTTTTCTTGAAAAGAAACAATGGTTAATTTTATTGAATTTTTTTAATTTTTTTGAGTAGAACATTTTTTAAATCCAGCAAAATTACTTTTATTACATTTGTACGCTAAAATTACTTTAAATAAATTACCCATAGAGTTTGGACTTAATAACCTTTTAACTCTTGAATAAAGATCAGTTTGCTCATTAAACTTCATTTTGTTAGCAAGAATTTCTGCTCGTTCAATAATTCCCATATTTTTTAAAAATTGTTGTTGCGTGATTATATTTTTAACTTTGAGATTCTTTTTTAAAAAAAATTCACTGAGAAGTGAAAAGTTTACATGTGCTGTTATATCTGCCTTGCCTAAGTTTTTCAGTACATTATTTTTTCTATGCTTCATCACAGATTGTATAGTGTTATAATTATTTGGTTTTAGGTATCCATAATCTATAAGTAAAATACAGCCATTTAATTTTGAAATTTTTTTAGTTATCTTTATAAGCTCTTGTAAACCAAACTTTGGCCACTCGATGAATCTTAATTTTTTAACAGCTTTATAGGATTTAATATCGTTGACATTGTTATGTGAAGCTAATTTGAAAACCTCTTTTATTTTATAATTTTTATCGATTGTGTAATTTTTCTCAAAGAAAAAATTGTTCTTTTTTTTAAACTGTTTAATGGGAATTGCATCAAAAAACTCATTTCCAAAAAAAATAATTGGTCCTTTTTTAATTTTATTAAAATTTTTAATCCATTTCACATCTTTATTTGAGATATTTCTTTTCTGAATTTTTTTCAAATGATTACTTTCCTCATATAAAAATATTTTCTTTATAGAATTAAATTCTGGAAATTTTTTAAAAGATTTCAAAAGAGTATTTACTAAGCTTCCATCTCCAGGACCAAGCTCAACAATATTAAAATTTTTTGGTTTTCCAAAAGTTTCCCAGGAGGACACAATCCAGATTGCAATCATTTCAGAAAATAAATAAGAAACTTTTGGTGAAGTAATAAAATCACCTTTTACACCAAAGGGAAGTCGGGTTGCGTAATATCCAAACTTACTGTCATAAAGAACGTTTTTAAAAAATTTATCAACTGAAAGAGTTTTTGCGTTTTTAAAAAATCTTAAATTAGATTTCATATTTCTTATTCAAAATAATTTTAATAATTACACCACTTAAAATCATAAACATACTTAAAATTGTTCCCATGCTGAATAAATCAAATAGATACCCTAAGTGAGGATCTGGTTCTCGAAAAAATTCTGATATAATTCTAAACAATCCATAAAAAATTAAAAATAAACAAGAGCTATTCCCTAATTCATATTTTTTTTTAAAAATTAATGTATTAAGTATTACAAATAAAATTCCACCCTCTAATATAGCCTCATATAATTGTGAGGGATGTCTTTTTAACATATCTACTGTTGGAAAGATTACACCCCAAGCAACATCAGTCACTTTACCAACCAGCTCTCCATTAATAAAGTTAGCTATTCGTCCAAAGAAAATTCCAATTGGTGATACGCAAGCCACAACATCTAACAAAAAAAATGTAGACAAATTTTTTTTAAAAGAGAATAAGTGAGTTCCTAATATTATTCCCAATAATGCTCCGTGAAAAGACATTCCACCTTCCCAAACTTTAATAATATCGAGCGGATTTAAAATGTAGTAATCTAAGTTATAAAAAATAATATAACCAAGTCGTCCTCCAATAATAATTGATATTATTAAATAAGTAATAAGATCGTCAAAATCACTCAAATCGAATTTTAAATTACTAGTTTTTAATATATGAGTGATAATATTTCTTCCTAACCACCAACCCAATAAAATTCCAAAAATATATGCTAATGAATACCATCGTATAGTAAGTACCCCAAATTCTAGTAAAACGGGGTCTAAATTATGCGTATACATAACTTAGTATATCATATTTGAAATTAAGGTTACCATCAAATAAGATGACTCATGAATAATTCAGAAAAAATTTTAAAATCATTATCCAGTCTAATAGAAAATGGTATTTTAACTTCTAAGGATATTAGAAATGAAATATCTACAGATTTAAAGTTTAAAAAAGATAAAATAATAAATAAACTAGAACTTGTATCTAGAGAAGAATTTGAAATCCTGAAAAAAATTGTACAAAAACAGGATAAAATTTTAAACAAATTGACGAAAAGTAAAAAAGCTAAAAAGGCAAAGAGATCTTAACTTGCAATCCATTATACTTACTTTTACTCAGCTGAATATTACCGCCGTGAGAATTAATAATATCCTCTACAATTGCTAGACCTAAACCCACTCCAGATTGATTGAGACTTCTGCTTTTATCTAATCTAAAAAATGGTTTAAATACATTTTTATATTGATCTTCGGGTATGCCAGGCCCATCATCCTCAATAAATATTAAAACTCTATTATTTCCTTTTTGAATTTCAATAATTACCTTATTTCCATATGTAAGACCATTTTGAATTATATTTTCAAAAGATCTTCTCAATGCAATTGGTCTGCCTTTTAGTTCTACACTTTCAACTTTATCATTTAAAAATATTTTATTGTTATTAAAATCTTTTTTAATTGAGCTCAAAAGAGAGTTTAGATTAATTGTAGTCGTATTTTCTTGAGCTTGGGTTTTTGCAAATTGCAAATAATCATTTAACATTTTTTCCATCTCGTCAATATCTTTGGACATTTTTTCAGAAACATCTTTTTGTTTAAGCATTGCAAGCTGCAATTTTAAGCGAGTTAAAGGTGTTCTTAAATCATGACTTATACCTGAAAGCATTTCTGCTCTTTGATTAAGATGCCGATTAATTCTTTTAGCCATTCTGTCAAATTCAAAAGCAGCTTTTCTTATTTCTTGAGATCCAGAGGCACGAAAATCATTTACATAATCTCCTTTTCCAAATCTTTCTGCCGCTTTGGCTAATTTAACAAGAGGCTTAGTTTGATTTTTTAAAAATATAAGAGCAATAATAATTAAAACGATTGAAGGGAGAGTAGTCCATAAAACAAAAAGTCTTACAGAAGATGCTGAAACCATTTCTTTTGGAACTAAAAATTCAATTACATCATCTCTTGATCGTATTTTAATTTCCACTGCATTTTTAAATTTTGATGTATTGAACCAATAATTATTGTTTCCAAAAACGGATTTTAATTCTCTTCTCAAGGATCTATCCATCGGACTAAATTTCCTCTCCCCGCTATTATTCGGGAAAGGTTCTTGATTTATTCCTATTTCAAAATTAAAATTATTTTTATAACTGTCAGTAAAAAAATCTAAATTCTTTTTGTCATTTTGATATACCTCTTCAATTGCTTTTAATTGGTTGACTAAAGATCTAGTAATATTTTTATTAGCTTTAATCCAAACACTATCATAGAATACTATTGTAATTATTATTTGAAGAATAATTGTTGGAGCCGCCACAATTATCAACGCTCTATAAAAAAGTCTTTTTGGTAAAATATATTTAATTAAATTATTCAATCCAGAGAACATAACCTGAGCCCCTTATTGTTTGAAGATATTTTGGATTTTTAGGATTTTCTTCTAGTTTTTGTCTTAATCTAGTAATCATTACATCAATAGACCTCTCTTGACTTATCCCAGAAATTTTTCCGATTTCCTCTCTTGAAAAAGTTACTCCAGGACTGGCAAGCATTTCAATTAGCACCTTCTTTTCAGTATTATTAATCTTTTTTAATTTATTTTTAAAATTAATAGTCATTTTATTTAAATCTATTTCCGCTGCTCCTATTTTATGTTTAGACTTTAAATCAATTTTTAGATTTTTATTAATTATATTTTTTATTCTTAATAATAACTCTTTTGGTTCAAAAGGTTTTCCAATATAGTCATCAGCACCAAGTTCTAATCCTTTAATTCTATTCTCCACCTCACCTTTAGCAGTAAGTAATATGATAGGAACTTTAATTTGTTTCTTAATTTCTTTTGTTAAATCATAGCCATCCTGACCTGGCATCATCACATCTAAAATAATAATATCAAATTTTAAATAGCTTAATCTATCTTTTGCTTGGTAAGCATTTTCTGCTGTTGAAACAATATAATCATTTTCAGACAAGTAATCTTTTAAAAGATTTCTTATTCTATCGTCATCATCAACTATAAGTATATGATTTTTATTATTTTCCATCTATTATTTTTTTTAAAACTTCTTTAAATTTAATTACTGAGTCAGAACTTGAACTCTTTAAAGCATTAAATATCCTTTTTTTTTGCGTGTTATAAACAGCCTCAAAAAAAGTTTTTCCTTCTTTATCTAAAAACAAATTTTTTTTTCTAGTATCATTTTCATCTTGAATTTGTTTAATCATTTTAGATTTAATAAGGTCTCTTAATACTCTATTTAGACTTTGTTTTGTAACTTTTAACCTAAAAATTAATTCACCTAAATTTATACCAGGATTTCTCTCAATAAGATTTAACGCTCTAAGATGAGCAGGACCAAAAAACTTTTTAGACAAAACCTCTTTTGGATCAGAAAATGTTTCTCTATAGGCATAGTAGAGTAGTTGAATAAACTCTTTTATTTGTTCATCTTTAAGGTAAAGTAAATCTTTCATAATGGTAAGTTATATTGACTTATCCTCTTTATGAATATACTTTTTTATAAATAAAAAATCTATATATTTACATTAAATGGAAAGCATACCTTACGACAAACGGTCTGGAAAAATTTGGTTTAACGGTAAGACTGTTGATTGGGCAGACGCTAACATACACATACTTAACCATGGATTACATTATGCAAGCTGTGTGTTTGAGGGGGAAAGAGTTTATGATGGGGAAATATTTAAACTTGAAGAACATACTGAAAGACTTTTTTATTCTGCTAAAAGGATGGGTATTACAGTTCCTTATTCTCAAATAGAAATAAATGAAGCGTGTAAAAATATAGTAAATATTCAAAAAGTACTAAACGGATATGTCAGACCTTTAATTTGGAGAGGAAGTGAGATGATGGCTATATCAGCACAAAAAAATAAAATTCATGTCGCTATTGCTACTTGGGAGTGGGGATCTTACTTTGATCCTAAATTGAAACTAAATGGAGTCAAATTGAATATATCAAATTGGAGACGTCCAGCTCCTAATACAATACCGTGGGATACAAAAGCTGCCGGACTATATATGATATGTACTTTATCAAAGCATGAAGCTGAGGCGCAAGGATTTACTGATGCTTTAATGCTAGATCACGAAGGCAACATTGCTGAAGCAACAGGGGCAAATATATTTTTTAAAGATAAATCTGGAGCATTGCATACTCCAATTCCTGACTCATTTTTAGATGGAATAACTAGAAGAGAAGTAATTAAAATTGCCAAAGGTAAAGGAATAAAAGTTGTAGAAAGAAAAATTAAACCTGAAGAAATGAAAGATTTTGTTGGTTGCTTTTTAACTGGGACTGCTGCAGAGGTAACTCCGGTTTCACAAATATCTCAATACAGTTTTAAAGTTTGTGATTTAATTGGAGATCTGAACAAGTCTTATCAAAATTTAGTTAGAAAAAAATCTGCAGCTTAATTTTTTTCTGCTGTGATTAAAACAGACCAAGCAAATTTTTTTAAAATACTTATTTTAAATAAGTATTGATCTAAATTTTTTAAAATTTTAAAAACGAAGGAATTTTTTGCTGAATTGTAAAATGGAAAAAAAATCAAAGTTAAAAAACCATAATACTTTATCTGCATTTTGATAAACCGATTTTGAATTAAATTAAAATCACTTCCTACCAAAGGATGTTCATCTTCAGATCTAGACCTTGGAGTAAGCTTTCTGTATAGATTTATAAAAGGATTAGTTCCTAGTGGTTCAATAAATATTAATTTTCCCCCTGGTTTCAAAATTCTATAGATTTCATTTAAGCATGTATTTAAATTTAGATGATGTAAAATACCTGTTCCATAAACGATATCAAAAGTATTATTTTTGAAATCAGTTTTTTCACAGTTACCAACTGAAAGCTCAACGTTTGCGATTGAACTTGTAATTTTTTTTGCCTTTTCTATAGAAACTTCAGAAATATCAATTCCTGTTATTTTTTTTGGATTAAAATAAATGACTTTTGTTAAAGAATTACCAATGCCACAACCATAATCTAAAATTTCTGAATTGGACGCATTAGTTTCTAAAAAATTAAAAAAATCTTCATTTGAATTATAAATAGCTTTGTAAAAAATATTTTCAAATCTACCTGTTGGTTTAGATTGTAATTTATTGTGAAATTCTTTCTCTCTTAAATTTTTATTAGAAAGTTCCATTAATCTTTAGCATCTTGATCGATGGCGTGGTCAATGCCTTTTCTTAAATAGTCGTAACCAGTATAAAGTGTCAAAAACGAAGAAAACCACAAAAGAATTATTCCTATAGTTTGAGCATTATAGTCTTGGAAATTGATTATTTTATTTCCACTTTCTCCAGTCAATAATATGGCAATTGATAGCATTTGTATAAATGTTTTTAGTTTTGATAGGCTTGTTACCTGCATTGATATTTGACCTTTTGCTAAAAATTCTCTTAAACCAGAAATTAAAATTTCTCTTGTTAAAATTATTATAGCAGCAATTACCTCATAATTTTTTATTGTGCCATTCATCACAAGAAGAATTAGGGCAGCTGCTACTAGAATTTTATCAGCTATTGGATCTAAAAGTTCACCTAATTTTGACTCTTCTTTAAACATTCTTGCTAAAAGACCATCCAAGAAATCTGTAAAACTAGCTAAAACGAATAGAAAAAAAGGTATTAGGTCTCCAAAAAAACCAGGAATGAAAAATGCCATTACAAAAATTGGAACAATAATTATTCTTCCTATTGTAAGTATGTTTGGTATCTTTAGCTTCATTTATTCGTGAAAATAATCATATATTTTCTTTGCGATATTGTCTTCAATTCCTTCAACTGACTTTAAATCATCATAACTTGCAGACTCTACAGCTCGCGCAGACCCAAAATGATTTAATAGAGCTCGCTTTCTTTGTTTCCCTATTCCTTGAATTTGATCAAGCAAAGACTTACTAAGATTTTTCTTTCTTTTAGCTCTATGAGCGCTAATAGCAAATCTATGCGCCTCATCTCTTAGTCTTTGAATAAAAAATAGAAGGGGGTCATTTTTGTTTAAGATGAACTCTTTATTATTGTGATAAATTTTTTCTTCTCCTGCATTTCTTCTTTTACCTTTAGCCACAGCCAAAATTGGTAGATCGTGTAAACCAAGTTCATTCAAAACCTCTCTACTTACTGAATATTGTCCTTTACCTCCGTCAATTAAAATCAAATCTGGAAGAGATAACGAACCTGATTTTTCTTTTATAGCTTTTGAAAATCTTCTAAATAAAACTTCTTTCATCATTCCATAATCATCATTTTTTACTTTCTCATCCTTGATATTAAATTTTCTATATCTTTTTTTAACAAAACCCTCATTACTAAAGCATATTAGCGCTCCAATAGAGTCTGTGCCTTGAATATGACTGTTATCATAAACTTCTATAAGATCTATATTGCTATTAAGTTTAAATTTAGCAGCAAGAGATTCAATCAAATTATTATTCGTATCAGATTGAACTAGTTTTTGTTTTAAAGCTTGTTTTGCATTTTTTTCAGCTAGTTTTGAAATTGATACTTCATTTTTTGCTTTAGCTTTTTTAATTATTATCTGTTTACTTTCTTTTGTGGAGAATGTTTTCTCGAGAAGTTTTTTCTCGTTAGTTTCAATGTTTGTAAGAATTAAAGCAGGTATAGTTTTGTTTTCATAAAATTGAGATAAAAAAGATGATAAAATTTCCTCAATTTTGTCATCCGTATCATGTTTTGGAAAAAATGCTTGGTTACCCCAGTTTTGTTTGGATCTAAAAAAGAAAACCTGAATACAAGTTTTTCCAGTTTCTTTATAAACACTTATTACATCAGCTTCATTTAAATTGGTTTGATTAATCTTTTGAGATGTTTGTATTTGGGTTAAAGCCTTTATTCTATCTCTTGCGATAGCTGCTTTTTCGTAATCAAGTTCTTTACTGGCTTCTTCCATCTCTTTAGATAAGTTTTTTTGAATTCTTCTTGATTTACCTGAAATAAAATCTATCGCATCATTCACGGTAGATAAATAATCTTTTTCTTGAATATGCCCAACACAGGGTCCTGAGCATCTTTTAATTTGATAAAGAATACACGGACGGTCTCTATTTTTAAAAACTGTATCATCACAAACCCTTAATTGAAAAATCTTTTGTAGAATTTTAATTGTCCAGTTGGCTGAACCTATTGATGCAAATGGACCAAAATAATAACCTGTTTTTGATTTTTTTCCTCTCAACTTGGTTAGTTGAGGCCATTTATCTCTATTACCAATGTATATGTATGGAAAAGATTTATCGTCTCTCAATAAAATGTTGTACCGAGGTTTATGTTTTTTAATTAAGTTTGCTTCAAGCAATAAAGCCTCACTTTCATTACTTGTAGTAGTTGTCTCTAAGTTATGAGTAAGAGATAACATTCTCTCAGTCCTAATAGGTAGATTTGAGTCTGTTACGTAACTCTTAAGCCTGTTTGGGATATTTTTTGCTTTACCAATATAAAGAATTTCTCCAGTTGAGCTCAACATTTTATATACGCCAGGATTTTTAGGAATTAATGGTATTTGATCTTTAATTACTTTTTTACCTAACTCTAAACTGTTTATCATAATTTAGTCTTTGAAACTTCAATACCAACTGATTTAGTTTTTTTAAGGATATCTAGTTTTTCTAATTTTAAATTTATTTTTTTAACAAGTTTATTTTTAAAAATAATATTAAAAATATTCTCTGCCAAATCCTCAAGTAATTCATGGTGTTTAAAGTTTGTAAGTTTTTCAATTTTCATTACAACTTCCTCATAATTTAAAATTGAATTTAAATCTTTTCTATTTGGAGACACATAAGGATCTGTCAAAATTTCAATATTAAATTTTACCCTCTGCTTGTTTTTTTTTTCAAAGTTATGTATTCCAACTAAAATCTTCAAAGTAAGATCTTTAATGATTACTTTTCTTTTGTATTTAAATTTTTCTCTTTTTTTAAATTTTATTATTTTCATTCTTTTGTATTAATTATATCAGGCGTTTGCCATGCCAGTCTTTGCCCACCATCAATATTTATTATTTCTCCAGTTATACTTTTGCTTTCAATAAGAAATTTTACCCCATTACAGATATTTTCTAAATCTACTTTTTTTCTTAATATTATTGACTTCCACTGTTTCTTAAAATGTCTCTCAGATTGTCTTTTATTTTTTAAAGTAGGACCAGGTGAGATACCATTCACTCTAATATTAGGAGCCAATTTCATTGCTGAGGTTTTTGTTAAAACTGCTAAAGAAGATTTACTTAAAGTATATGAGAAAAAAAAGGGAGTTAATTTTTCAACTCTTTGGTCAATAATATTTACAATACATCCCTCTTTATTTTTCAATAATTTATAAAAGTTTTGAGTCAGAATAGCAGGTGCTTTTAAGTTTACATTAATATGTTTTGAAAATGATTTTTCAGAGAAATTCTCAAGATTATCATTTTCAAAAATAGAAGCATTATTTATTAGACAATCTAAGCCTTTCATCTTTTTATGTGCAGTCCTAATTAAATTATTGGATTGCTTAAAATTATTTAAATCTGCTTTTAATAGAAAAGTCTCAGCGCCAAGCTCCTCTAGTTCTTTTTTTAATTTTAAAGCACTACTTTTAGATTTATTAAAATGTATAACCATTTTAGTATCATAATTTACTAAGCTTTTTGCAATTGCAGCACCGATCCTTGTAGCTCCACCAGTAATAATTATTTTTTTGGCTTCCATTTTTTTATTGCCTTTTTAGGTTTTGTGCCTGGCATTCCCATCGTTGATCTCCCTTTTGGGTAAACCTTACTTTTTAAATTATATTGAGAAATTTTTGGATTTAAAGTTATTTCAAGTTCACTTGATTCCAACTTTCTCATTTCATCTCTTAATTTTGCAGCCTCCTCAAACTCTAAGTTAGATGCAGCTTCTTTCATCTTTCTATTTAATGCTTTTAGATGCTTTTTTAAGTTTCCGCCTACATTTGAGCCTTCACTAATTTTTACGTAATCTTTTTCATAAACTGACTCTAATATATCGCTGATCTCTTTTTTTACAGACTCTGCAGTTATCCCATTTTTTTTATTATATTCTAACTGCTTATTTCTTCTTCTTTCAGTTTCCTTTATAGCCTTATCAATACTTTTTGTGACTTTATCAGCATACAAAATTACTTTACCATCTATGTTACGAGCAGCTCTTCCAATAGTTTGTATTAAAGAAGTTTCAGATCTTAAAAAACCTTCTTTATCTGCATCTAATATTGCCACCAAAGCGCACTCAGGTATATCTAATCCCTCTCTCAATAAATTTATGCCAACAAGAATATCAAATACCCCCATTCTTAAATCTCTAATAATTTCAATTCTTTCTAAAGTATCTATGTCGGAGTGCATGTATCTTACTTTAAGACCATTTTCGTGAAGGTATTCAGTAAGATCTTCTGCCATCTTTTTAGTAAGTGTTGTGGCAAGAACTCTATAACCTTTTTTCACTATTTCTTTTGCTTCATGCATAAGATCGTCCACCTGAGTTTTAGCTGGCCTTATTTCTACTGGTGGATCTATTAAACCTGTTGGTCTAATGATTTGATCAATATGTTTATTGCTGGTTTGTTTGAGTTCCCATGGCCCTGGGGTAGCAGACACGAATACAGTTTGTGTTCTCATTAAATCCCACTCCTCAAATTTTAAAGGTCTATTATCCATACAGGACGGTAGTCTAAATCCATACTCAGCCAAGGTGCTCTTTCTTGTACGGTCTCCTTTATACATTCCATTTAACTGAGGAACAGTTACGTGACTTTCATCTACAAATATAATTGCGTTATCTGGAAAATATTCAAATAGAGTAGGTGGAGGTTCTCCAGCTTTTCGTCCAGATAAAAACCTCGAATAATTTTCGATGCCTGCACAAGTTCCAGTCGCTTCAATCATTTCTAAATCAAATTTAGTTCTTTCTCTTAGTCGCTGCTCTTCTAAAAGTTTATTATTCTCTCTGTGTTTTTTTAAAGTTTCAGCTAATTCAGATTTTATTTGTTTAATAGCTTGATCGATAGTTGGTTTTGGAGTTATGTAGTGGCTATTAGCGTAAATTTTTATAATGGAGTAATCATTTGTTTTATCACCAGTTAGTGGATCAAATTCTTCAATCTTTTCTAATTTATTTAAATTAAAACTTATTCTCCAAGCTCTATCTTCTAAATGCGATGGAAAAATTTCTAAATTTTCTCCTCTTACTCTAAAAGTGCCTCTAAAAAAATTTTGATCATTTCTTTTGTACTGTAAGTTTATAAAAGCTATGATTAAATCATCCCGTTCATACTCATAATTCTTTTTTAAAGTAATTGTCATTTTTGAGTACGACTCTACAGAACCTAAACCATAAATACATGATACACTCGCAACAATAATTACATCATCTCTTTCCAACAAAGATCTTGTTGCCGAGTGTCTCATACGATCAATTTGCTCATTAATTGAAGCTTCTTTTTCTATATAAGTATCAGATCTAGGAACGTATGCTTCTGGAGTGTAGTAATCGTAATATGACACAAAATATTCTACAGCATTGTCTGGGAAAAAACTTTTAAACTCTCCATACAATTGAGCAGCTAAAGTTTTATTTGGCGCTAGAATAAGAGCTGGCCTATTAGCCTTTTCGATAACTTTTGCCATTGTAAAAGTTTTACCCGATCCAGTAACCCCCAAAAGCACTTGTTCTTGTTTGTTATCTTTTAAGTTTTTTAATATTTGCTTTATAGCCTCCGGTTGGTCCCCGCTAGGTTGAAAATCACTTTTGATTTTAAAGTTAATACCTCCCTCTAACTTCTTAATTTTTTTTGAGTTATTAACTTCTAGATCAGCTAATTTTTCTTGATAAGTATTTTGCATTTTGTGTTAATAATAAATTAATTATATTATAAATTTCAATGAGCATAGTTTCCAATAGTTTAAAACGTATAAAACCGTCGCCTACAATAGCAGTTACCTCAAAAGCTAGAGAAATGAGAGCTGCTGGAAAGGATGTAATAGGTTTAGGTGCTGGTGAGCCTGATTTTGACACTCCAGATAATATTAAAGAAGCAGCAATCGAAGCGATTAGAAAAGGCGATACGAAATATACTGCAGTGGATGGAACCCCAGCGTTAAAAAAAGCCATCCAGGCAAAATTTTCTAGAGAAAATGATTTATCATATGATCTTGATCAAATTTCAGTTGGAACTGGTGGAAAGCAAGTTTTATATAACGCTTTTATGGCAACTATAAATAAAGGTGACGAGGTAATAATTCCAGCTCCTTATTGGGTTTCTTATCCTGACATTGTTTTGTTAGCTGGGGGAAAACCCAAAATAATTAAATGTGATGAAAAAAATAATTTTAAACTAACACCAGAAAAATTAAAAAAGGCAGTTTCAAAGAAAACAAAGTGGATAATTATAAACTCTCCATCTAACCCTACAGGCTCTGGTTATACTAAAGATGAGATAATAGCTTTGTCAAAGATTTTAATAAAATATAAAAATTTATATATTTTAAGCGATGATATTTACGAACATATTACATATGACGATTTTAAATTTTTTACAATCGCCCAAATTGAAAAATTAAAAAGCAGAACTTTAACCATGAATGGAGTGAGTAAATCTTACTCAATGACTGGTTGGAGGATAGGTTATGCTGCGGGCCCAAAAGAAATCATCAAAGCGATGGCTAAAATTCAATCCCAATCAACTAGTAATCCCACATCTATAAGCCAAGCAGCTGCGGTAGAAGCTTTGAACGGAACACAAGACTTTATTTTAGAGAGATCAAATTCTTTTAAAGAAAGAAGAAATTTTGTTGTTGATAGTTTAAATAACATAAAAGGTATAAGTTGTTTAAGTCCTGAAGGAGCTTTTTACGTTTTTCCAAATTGCAAAAAATTACTGAACAACAAAACTAAACTAAAAACTGACAAAGACTTTGTAGAAAAGTTATTAGAAAAAGCCGAGGTAGCTGTAGTTCAAGGTTCTGCTTTTGGTTTAGAAGGTTACTTTAGAATATCTTATGCCACATCAATGGATAATTTAAAGAAAGCAATGGAAAGAATTAAATCTTTTTGTAATAGCCTTAATTAGACTCAGATAAATATTTTTCAGCTTCAAGTGCAGACATACAGCCCATACCAGCAGCTGTAACAGCTTGTCTAAAAATTTTGTCTTTTACATCACCCGCCGCAAATACTCCTGGAATATTTGTAGCCGTAGAGTCAGGTTGAGTTATAAGGTATCCTTCTTTATCCATTTTTAATTGATCTTTGAACAAAGATGTCGCTGGATCATGACCTATGGCAATAAATAAACCGTCAACTTTAAGATTTTTAACTTTATTATCTTTTACATTTTTAATTTTTAATGCATTCACAGTTTTAGGCTCTTTTGTGCCTAATACGTCTTCAACAACGCTGTCCCAGATAATTTCTATTTTTTTGTTTGCTTTTAATTTTGCTTGAAGCATTTTTTCTGCTCTTAATTCATTCCTTCTATGGATTAGATAAACTTTTGAAGCAAACTTAGTTAGAAACATTGCTTCTTCAACAGCTGCGTTTCCTCCGCCAACTACAGCTACTTCTTTTTCTTTAAAGAAAAATCCATCGCACGTAGCGCAAGCTGAAACTCCGAAACCCCTGAATTCTTGTTCAGACTTCAAATTTAACCATCTAGCTTGTGCTCCTGTTGAAATTATGAAACTATCTGCAGTGTAAATTTGTCCGCTATCACCAGTTGCTGTGAAAGGTTTTTTCGTTAAATCAACTTTACTTATGTGATCTTGTATCATTTCAGTACCAACCGCTTCAGCTTGGCCTTTCATTTCATCCATAAGCCAGGGGCCTTGAATCACTTTTGAGTATCCTGGGTAATTCTCAACATCAGTTGTAGTAGTTAATTGTCCCCCAGGCTGAGAACCATGAACAAGTATGGGTTTAAGCATGGCTCTGGCCGCATAAATAGCCGCTGTATAACCAGCTGGACCCGATCCAAGAATTAACACTTTTGTATGTTTTGTTGATTTATTATTCATAATGTAAAGGTATATAGTAACTAATGTTGGAATTAAAAGCACTTCTTTTAACGCAAGGTATGCACGGTATGGTTAGTCAAGTAGAGGGATTAGCTAAAGCTTTGGGCCTTAATTACAAACACCAAAAAATTGAATTAAAATCTTTTTGGAGTCTTATTCCGCCAAGAATCAGTCCAATTTCAGAAAATTTAGTAAAAAATAAATTTGTGTGTGATTGTAAAGTGATTATATCATGTGGAAGAAAAAGTGTAATACCATCAATTGCATTAAAGAAAAGACTAGGAAATGAAATTTTTAACATTCATATACAAGATCCAAAAATATCATTTAAACATTTTGATCTTATTGTAAGCCCGGAACATGATAATTTAAAGGGCGAAAATATAATTAACACTATTGGAGCCATTCATTATTTAACAAAAAAAGAAATAATGGAAAACTCTGAACATTTAACAATTGAAAAAGACAAAAGGAAAGAACTTGTCGCTTTTATTATTGGTGGGCCAAATAAATATTACAAATATTCTGAAAAACAAATTCATGAGCTTTTTAATAAAGTGAAGACCTTGTTTACGCCAGATAAATTTAAGATTATTGTCATTCCCTCTTATCGAACACCTGAAAATATTTTAAAAATGGCCTTTAATACCTTTAATGATGATCATCATGTTGTAAAAACTATTGACAAAAAAGCTTATCTATCTGCATTGGCAATTTCAAATTACATAGTTGTTACATGTGACTCTACCTCAATGATTTCAGAGGCAGCGATTACTGGCAAACCAGTTTACATCGCAATGATGAGGTCTTTTAAACCTACAGGAAGATTTAAAAAATTTTATTCACAATTAAGGGATTTAGGTATAACAAGAGAATTAGGTAATAGCGTTGAAAGTTGGAGTTACAATAAATTAAATGAAGTGACAAGAATAGCTCCAATTGTAAAAGCAAAAATGAAAAAAAATGGAATTATTTAAATCTTTAGAAAATAAAACAAAATTATTTACAGAACCTTTTAAACATTTTGAAATTAATGAGCCGTTGACCCAAAATACAATTGATGAAATTAGCAATGCCAAAATAGCTGATCCTAGAAAACAAAATTTAAGATACGATGGAACGAGAGCTCTAGATGGAGGGGCGGGAGCTTTTAGATCAGGAATTAAAGATGGCGGAAAAGCAAAAAAATTTAGATGTTATGTTACTAAAGAAAACACAAGTCAATTTCCTAATTTAACAAAATTTATTGAAGAATTAAGATCACCTAAAGTTTATAAAAAGATAGGCTCATTAATCGAGAAAGATTTAAGTAATTCTTACGTAAGACTAGAAGTAATTAGTGATCGAGAGGGCTTTTGGTTAAAACCTCACTGTGATATTAAAGAAAAATTAATGTCATCAATAGTTTTTATTAATTTGCATAATGAGTCAGAAAATTTAGGAACTGATTTTTATGATGAAAAATTAAACAAAGTTAAAACTGTTCCTTATAAACATAACTACGGATACTTTTTTACTAGCGGTCCAAACACTTGGCATGGCATGGAAAAAAAGGAGATCAAAAAAGAAAGAAGATGTATCCAAATAAATTACGTAACTTTTCAGACTGATTGGAAAGTAAAAAGTTAAATATCTTGCAAAGAAGTTACACTGATATCTCTTAATTTTAGAGATTTTATACCTTCCAAACAAACCTTTGCAGTAGACATATTAGTGCAATATGGAACTTTATTAGCAAGAGTAGCTCTTCTCAAAGCTACCGCATCACTTAATTGCGTTTCACTATTTCCACCTCCAGTATTTATCACTAAAGCTATCCTCTTTGCGTTAAGAACATCAACAATATGGGGAGAGCCCTGATTAACTTTATTTATTTTTTTACATTGAATTCCATGATGATTTATATAATCAGCAGTTCCACCAGTCCCGCAAAGTTTAAAATTTAATTTAATTAATTGTTTCGCTAATTCTACTCCCTCTTTTTTATGACTATTTTTTAAAGAGATAAAAGCTAAGCCTTTTTTGGGAAGAGAGTTTGAGGCTGCAATTTGACTTTTTGCAAAAGCCATACCAAAATTTTTATCAAAACCCATTACCTCACCTGTAGACTTCATTTCTGGTCCAAGTAAAAGATCGCTATTTGGAAATTTATTGAACGGGAACACTGCTTCTTTAACTGCAAACATGTTTTTTGTTTTACTTTTTAAGTTGAAATTAGTTAATTTTTCACCAGCCATTACTCTTGAGGCTATCTTAGCAAGGGGTAAATTTTTTGCTTTTGAAACAAACGGAACAGTTCTACTAGCCCTTGGGTTTACCTCTATTACATATATTTTGTCATTTTTAATTGCGTATTGAACGTTCATGAATCCTTTGACCTTGAGAGCTAGAGCTAGTTTTATTGTTTGATTTTCAATTTCTTTAATTAAAAAAGGTTTAATTGATACAGGCGGCAGACTACATGCTGAGTCACCCGAGTGAATTCCAGCTTCTTCTATATGTTGCATAATACCAGCAACGAAAACATTTTTTCCATCTGAAATTGCATCAACATCAACTTCCATTGCATTATCAATGAACTTATCAATTAAGATCGGATTTTTTTCAGCAACTTTAAATGCCTCTTTTACAAATTTTTTAAGCTGACTTTTTTCATGGACTATTTCCATAGCTCTGCCGCCTAGTACATATGAAGGCCTCACTATTAAAGGTAAACCTATTTTATCAGCTATATTAATTGCTTGAGGAAAAGTTTTCGCTATACCGCTTTCAGCTTGATTTAAATTTAACTTGTTTAAAAGGTTTCTAAATCTATCTCTATCCTCAGCTAGATCAATAGAGGTATATTGCGTTCCTAAAATCGGAAGTTTATTTTCGTATAAAAATTTCGCAAGTTTTATGGGAGTTTGACCGCCGAATTGAGTGATCACACCTTTTACGTTACCTTTTGATTTTTCATTTCTTATAATATTGAAAACGTATTCGTCAATCAAAGGTTCAAAATATAATCTGTCACTTGTATCATAATCAGTTGATACAGTTTCTGGATTGCAATTAATCATGATAGTTTCATATTTAGCTTCCTTAAGAGCAAAACTAGCTTGGCAACAACAATAATCAAACTCGATACCTTGACCAATTCTGTTCGGACCTCCACCAAGTATTATTATTTTATTTCTACTTGTAGGATCAGACTCACATTCTGTGTATGAAGAGAAATTTCTTTGATAAGTAGAGTACATGTATGGCGTATAAGATTTAAACTCTGCAGCACAAGTATCTACTTTTTTATAAACTGGTAAAACTTTTAATGCAGTTCTTCTCTTTCTAATTAATGACTCCGAAACATTTGTGAGTTCAGATATTTTTTTATCAGAAAATCCAATTGATTTAATAAAATTAAATGCATTGAAAGTTTTTGGAAGACCTTTTTTCTTTAGTTTATTCTCATTATCTACAATTTCTTTTATTTGATTTAAAAACCAGGGGTCAATTTTTGAGAGTTTATGTATTTTCTTTAAATTAATTTTTTTTCTTATTGCTTCTGCGACGAGTAAAATTTTATTTGGAATATTTTCTTTTAGCTTCTTTTCTATATTATTTTTATTAAGATTAAATATTTGATCTAAACCTGAAAAACCTGTCTCCAAAGAAACCAAAGCTTTTTGTAAAGACTCTTTAAAGTTTCTCCCTATTGCCATGGCTTCACCTACAGACTTCATTGATGTTCCCAAAACTGCTGCAGAACTTGAGAATTTCTCAAAAGTAAATCTTGGAATTTTTGTCACAACATAATCTATTGTAGGTTCAAAAGAGGCAGGTGTTACTTTTGTAATTTCATTTTTTAATTCATCTAAAGTGTATCCAACTGCCAGTTTTGCTGCTACTTTTGCTATTGGAAACCCTGTTGCCTTGGACGCTAAAGCAGATGATCTGGAAACTCTAGGGTTCATCTCAATAATAACCATTCTTCCATTTTTTGGATTGATCGCAAATTGAACATTAGACCCCCCAGTTTCTACTCCAATTTTTCTTAGGCAAGCTATGGAGGCATTTCTCATTACTTGGTACTCTTTGTCTGTTAAAGTAAGAGCTGGTGCTATAGTAACGGAATCCCCAGTGTGTACCCCCATAGGGTCTACGTTTTCTATTGAACAGATAATAATACAGTTATCATTCTTGTCTCTAACTACTTCCATCTCAAATTCTTTCCAACCTTCTAGACACTCCTCTACTAAAACTTGATTTACGGGTGATTCATGTAGCCCGTTCTTTATTATCTTGAAAAATTCTTTTTTATTTTTAGCAATACCACCACCTAACCCGCCAAGAGTGAAAGCTGGTCTAATTATTGCTGGTAATCCGATCTGGTTTAATGCATTAGCGGACTGATTAAAATTATTTACGATTTTTGATTTAGGAAGATCTAAACCAATCTCGATCATGTTTTTTCTAAACTTCTTTCTATCTTCAGCATTAGATATTGCTTTTGAATTAGCACCTATTAGTTCAATTTTATATTTTTTAAGAATTCCTTTTTTTTCAGCCTCCATTGCTAAATTTAATGCAGTTTGACCTCCCATGGTTGGTAAAATTGCATCAGGTTTTTCTTTGATAAGAATTTTCTCAAGAACCTCTAACGTTATAGGCTCGATGTAAGTTTTATCAGCAACATTAGGATCAGTCATTATAGTTGCAGGATTAGAGTTTACTAAGATTACTTTAAATCCCTCATCTTTTAACGCTTTACAAGCTTGAGTTCCTGAATAATCAAATTCACAAGCTTGGCCAATGATGATTGGCCCAGCTCCTACAACTAGAATCTTTTTAATATCTTTTCTTTTTGGCATATTTTTTCATATTAATTATAAATTTTTCAAATAAATAAACACTATCCTGTGGGCCAGGGTTAGACTCAGGGTGATATTGCACAGAATAAACAGGTTTGTTTTTCAATTTTAATCCTTCAATACTATTATCAAAAAGAGATTGATGAGTAATTTGTATATTTTTTTTTAAACTACTTTTCACAACTTCAAATCCATGATTTTGACTGGTAATTTCAACACGCCCATTAATTAAATTTTTGACCGGATGATTTGCACCTCTGTGTCCAAGACTCATCTTTTTTGTTTTTGCTCCCAATGCTAAAGCAAGAATTTGATGGCCTAAACAAATACCGAATATAGGAAAATTATTTTTAATTAATTTTTTAATTATTGGTATCGCATATTTACCTGTTGCAGCGGGATCACCTGGTCCATTTGATAGAAAAATTCCATTTGGTTTTAATTTAATTATATCTGCAGCTAATGTTTTGCATGAGACTACCGTAACTTTGCAATTAAAATCTGAAAAATATCTTAAAATATTTTTTTTTATTCCATAATCTATCGCTACAACGTGAAAGATTTTTTTATTATTTTTTACAAAACCTGATTCTTTTTTCCATGTTTTAAAACCTTTCCAAATATAATTCTTTTTTGTAGAAACTTTTTGAGCCAAATCTAAATTTTTAAGTCCACTCCATTTTTGTGTTTGCCTAAGAAGTTTTTTTATATTTTGTTTATTATTTTTTGAGAATGATATGGTTCCTTTGGGAGCCCCTCTATCTCTAATAAAATTTGTAAGATTTCTTGTGTCGATGCCAGTGATACCTACAACTTTATTTTTTTTTAGCCATTCATCAAGGTGTTTAAGAGCTCTATAGTTAGATGGACTTGTAATCTCGGTATTTATAATAACTCCCTTGGTCCAAATTTTATTAGACTCATGATCTTCTAAGTTGGTTCCTACATTTCCAACGTGAGGGAATGTAAAATTAATAATTTGTTCAGCGTAAGATGGGTCTGATATTATTTCTTGATACCCAGTAACTGAGGTATTGAAACAAATTTCACCAGTAGCGGTTCCTTGGTAGCCTAAACCTAAACCTTTAAAAAATTTACCGTTTTGAAGAACTAAAATAGCAGTAGAATCGATCTTATTAAGATTTTTTTTTGAGTTTATATTTTGAATAGCAGGTTTCAAATACAACTCATGAGTTAAAGAAAAAAACTTATGAACATGATTTTGCGCAACATATGAAATAGTAATAAAATCGTCAAGAAAGTTCTTTTTATTTCAGATAAGAATTGTGATTAAAATAATTTTAAACATGTCTTTAAAAAAGCAAATTGAAGATAAACTTAACGAAGCACTCAAGGCAAAGGATAAGACCAAATATCCTACACTAAGGTTAGTTGTTTCAGCTATAAAAGATGCAGAAATAGCCGGTCGATCTAAAGGTCAAAAGGAAATGTCAGATAGCGAATTGACTGCTATTTTAAAAAAAATGATCAAACAGAGAAATGAGTCATGTGCGGTGTACAAAAAGGCAGGACGAAACGAACTTTTGGAAAATGAAACTAATGAAATTGAGGTGATAAGTGCTTTTTTACCTAAACAACTTAGTAATGAAGAGACAAAAAAAATATGTCAGGAAGCTATTAAAAATTCTGGAGCGTCATCTATGAAAGATATGGGGAAGGTTATGGGAGTCTTAAAATCAAAACATGCGGATGCCCTTGATTTCTCAAAAGTCAGCAAAATTATTAAAGAACTTTTGAACTAAATGAAATATCCTAAAGAATATCTTGATGAAATTAAATTGAGATTAAAAGTATCTCAGGTTGTGGGAAAAACAGTTCAATTAAAAAAAAGAGGAAAAGAGTTCATTGGACTTTCACCGTTTAAAAATGAAAAAAGCCCATCTTTTACCGTCAACGATGAAAAAGAATTTTATCATTGTTTTAGCAGTGGCGAGCATGGAAATATTTTTGATTTTTTGATGAAAACTAAATCAATTGGATTTGGAGAGGCAGTAAAGTCTTTAGCAGCTGAAGCAGGAATGCAACCTTATAGGTTTTCTAATTTTGACAAAAAAAAAGATTTAAGATTTCAAACATATAAAAAAATTTTTAAAGATTACACTAATTATTTTTACCAGCAGTTGTTTGATAAAAATAACCAAGATGCATTAGAATATCTTTTAAAAAGGGGTTTAAAAAAAAATATTATTGAAGAATTTCAATTGGGTTTTGTGCCCTGGAGAAATAATTTTTATACAGATCTATTAAAGAGATATTCTGAGGAAGAAATTAATTTAACAGGGTTATATTATAAAAATGACAAATCAGGAAATTATGTTGATCGATTTAATTCAAGAATAATTTTTCCCATAAATAACATCACAGGTG
>CACEBP010000006.1 GCA_902557785.1 uncultured Pelagibacteraceae bacterium
AATCAATCATTAAGAAATAAAGGAATAGATAGCAAATTTATTAAGCAAAGTATTGATAAAATAAAGGAGAACGAAATAGAACCGGATTTTGTTTCTGCTTTAAAATTATGCAAAAGGAGAAGAATTGGTCCTTTAAGACCTGAAAACAATAGAGAATTGTTTTATAAAAAAGATATGGGCATACTGGCCAGGGGAGGTTTTACTTTTGATTTGTCAAAAAGAGTTTTAGATTTAGAAAAAACTGAATTTGATAAGTTAATCAAGATTATCTGATTTCCTATTCTTCTCTTCCTCGACTAACATATCAAGCTTCTTTTTTAGTGCGTTCCTTACTAAAATAAAAAATAAAACACCAAATAAAGTTACTGATAAAATTATTATTGCAATAGTTTTAATCATCTAAATTTTCTGATCTTTTAATTAATATACTTGGATTTCTGTAATCTTCTTTACCATACAAAAATGGCTTTTCATCCAGAGTTTTAATTATAGCACCAGCATTTTGGGCAACTGCATGGCCAGCAGCGTAATCCCATTCGTTAGCTCTCTCTTTAGCAGCATATATATCGTATTCTCCAGTTGCTATAACACAGAATTTATAAGAACTCGCCATTTTAACAATAGAGGAAACATTAAACTCTTTTAGTTTATTTAAAATTATATCAGAAGGTTTTATAACACTAGAAAGCGCCACTATCTTACCTTTTGGTTGTTTTTTTTTACAAGAAATTTTTTGAGTGTTTCCATTTTCAATTAAATAACTTTCTCCCGGACCATAAGTATAAAAAAGTCTATTTTTTTTTGGAGCACCTACAATGCCAATTACTGGAACAGTATTAATTATTAATGCAGCATTAATAGTATACTCATCTTTACCTGCTATATACTCTTTAGTTCCATCTATAGGATCTAATAACCAAAATACCTTGGCTTTATTTTTTTTATCTAAATCTACCGTTTCCTCTGATACGATTGGTATATTAGGTGTGAGTTCTTTAATTTTTTTTGTTATTAATTCATTTACTTTTAAATCTCCATTACTTACTGGGGATTTGTCTTCTTTAATCTCAATATTTAAACCTTTTTTATAAAGATCGATAGATATTCTTCCAGCGTCATTGAAAGTATCAATTAAATTAACACTAATGATTTTAAGCTCATTTGAATTCATTATTTACTTTTTCAAGATTAATATTTTCAACATTAATTACCTTTTTACCGTTATTTTCAAAATTTACGGTAACTTTATTGCCAATAATTGACTGTACTTGACCTATTCCCCAACTTTTATTTTTAGGATTAATTACATAATCCCCTGGTTCAAAATCAATATGCATCATGGAAAATTACTTTTTTTTCGATTATACACTTAAATTATGAATTCACTAGGAATTAATAAACCAAAAAAAGAGACTAAGGTAGTTGTGGCTATGTCTGGCGGAGTAGACTCATCTGTCGTAGCAGCGATGATGAAGCGAGAGGGATACAATGTAACTGGCATTACATTAAAGTTATATGATGATAGCAAACAATCAAAAGAAGGCAGACAATGTTGTGCAGGTCAAGATATCTTAGACGCAAAAAGAGTGTCAGAAAAAATAAATATAAATCATAAAATTTTATTTTACCAAAAAAAGTTTAAATCAGAAGTTATAGACTCTTTTATAGATAGCTATGCATCAGGCGAAACACCGATACCATGTGTACAATGTAACCAAACAGTAAAATTCAGAGATTTATTTAAATATGCAAAAGAACTTAAAGCTGACGCGCTAATTACCGGTCATTATGTATCTAGGGTTCAAGTCAATGGACATGCAAATATGTATAGAGCTAAAGATCAAAAAAGAGACCAAAGTTATTTTTTATTTAGTACTACTCAAGAACAATTGGATTATTTAAGATTTCCTTTAGGTGAAATTGATAAGTCAGAGACAAGAGCAATAGCTGAAAAATTAAAATTAAACGTTGCTTCAAAACCTGATAGTCAAGATATTTGTTTCGTTCCTAATGGAGACTACTCCTCAGTAATAAAAAAATTTAGACCAGAGTCTTTTAAGCCAGGAAAAATTCTTGATCTTGAGGGACACCAAATAGGCGAGCACGATGGAATTATCAATTATACTATAGGACAAAGAAAAGGTATTAAGATTGCAAGCAATTATCCTTTATACGTTGTAAATATTGACGCTAACAAAAACACAATTTTTGTTGGAAACAAAGAATGTCTTGAAGTGAAAAGAATTAAATTAAGAAATTTGAATTTACTTGGTTTAAAAAAAGAATTTGATAAAACATTATTTATTAAAGTCAGATCTACAGGCAAGTTACTAAAAGCGAAAATAAATATAATGAGGACTTTTGCCGAAGTAGAAATTTTAGATAAGGAAACAGGAGTTTCACCTGGCCAAGCTTGTGTATTTTATTCAAAAGACGATTTTGGGGATAAAGTACTTGGAGGAGGTTGGATACAAAAGACTTACAATAAAAATTTATCCACATAGTTAACAAGCTGAATTATTACTCGTTAAAAGTGATAACCTTTTTTTTTAAATATGTTTTAATTTAACTAATTAAGAGGCAACTCTTAACTGACCATTTAAGGAAAAACCGAGAGGTTCAAGCTTAAAGGGCAGAAAGATGAACCTAGTAGCGCTAGAATAGTTCATCGGGATGGCTTGGCGGTAGCGCCTACAACGACGAGCCAAAACTACTAAATTTCTAGGCGAAAGCCTGGAAATTTATGTGGTTCTCTTCCAAAATAATCTTGTAAATAAATAAAACAAAATTACTCCCACAAAATAATTCCATTCTAATGCATGCTTGAAATGAGTATTACCCTTGTTCAAAAGAATAGGAAGACTTAAAATAGCAACTATAATCAAAATTGAAACTAATAATGCTTTTAAAAATAAAATTTTTTTATTAATTAGGTTTGAAATTTTTTCTTTGATTTTAAAAAAGTGGTAAACAAGCAAACCCTGAGCTATGAGTTCAAAAACAATGAATAATAATAAGATAACTCTTCTCATTAATTTGTAAATTTGAATATCGAATTTAATACCTAAGAAAATAGAATGAATTGCTAAGAAAATAGCAGATAAAATTCCGAAAATTTTAAATTTATAATTAATATTTGTTAATTTATATTTATTAATTAAATCATTATTATTTTTCCAGTAATAATAAAGTATTATAGCTGTAGTTATCATCGCTGGTTTAAAAATTAAATATTGAGGAAAAGTTCTTGAAGCTCGGCTTATTGATAAACTTCCATCTAAATATGGGATAGAAAATGCAGATCTACCAATTTGATCGACTTCAAATAAAGTTTTTTCTAAAAATTCCGGATTTTGAGAAACAAAAAGGCAAAAATTTATTGCTATTAGCGGGATAAAAAAAATCCATATACTCAACTTTCTTATTTGAGTTATTTCATTCATAAAAATTTAATTGATTATTTTTTCTTGTTTCTTTTTCTCGCTCTTCTTTTTTTTGAGCCTATTTTTCTTCTGCCACGATGTTTTTTTGGATAACCCATATTTTTGCCTCCTTTTAGTATCTTAATTAGACAATTAATATATAAAGATCAATTATAATTATATTATGAAAAAGTCTATAAAGACATTCTTAAAACACCCTTCAAAAGATTACTCTAATAGATCAGCAAACCCTGCTGTAATTCGTGCATCAACTATTCTTTTCAATACTATGCAAGAACTTTATAAACACGAAAAAAAGATTAAGAAACATCAAAAAATTACTCATTATAGCTATGGTCGTTATGGCAGCTCAACAACAATTGAATTAGAAAATATATTAAAAGAATTAGAACAAGCATTTCACGTATTTTTAACAGGCACTGGGTTTGGTGGTGTAGCTTTAGCAATTATGAGCTTATGCAGACCAGGGGATGAGATTTTGGTTTCAGACAATGTTTATGGACCAACCAAAGAAATTTCGGAAAAGTTACTGAAAGAATTTAATATTAAAGCGAGGTTTTATAATCCAGACTCATTTAATGATTTAAAGAGTAAAGTTACAAAAAAAACGAAAATGATATTGGTTGAAAATCCCGGAAGTAATACTTTTGAGTTTCAGGATTTGTCTAAAATAGTTAATTTAGCTAAAAAGTTAAAGATATTTACTTTTCTTGATAATACTTGGGGCACTCCTTTATATTTAAAACCATTAAAGCTTGGATTTGATATGTCTTTTTCATCTGCAACAAAATATTTTTCTGGTCACTCAGATGCTATGGGAGGATCTTTGGCAGTAAATAAAAAAGTATTTAAACAAATAATGTTCTTTTACAAACTCTCTGGTTATAGGATGTCTGCTGATGAGGCTTATTTAATAATTAGAGGTTTAAGAACTTTAGATACAAGATTAGATCAACATTATAAAAATACTAAACAAGTTATAAATTTCTTGAAAAAACAAAAAAAGGTTAAAGAAATTCTATATCCCTATAATCCTTCAAGTAAAAATTATAAACTTTGGAAAAAATATTATTCTGGTGCAACTGGATTATTATCAATTGTAATTAAAAGCAGAAAAAAATCATCTGTTATCAAGTTTGTTAATAAGCTAGAGCTTTTCGGAATAGGTTATAGTTGGGGTGGATTTGAAAGTCTTGCAATTTTACAGGAACTTCGTTCAAGAAAAAAAGATGAATATCTTAAAGGAAGAAATTATTTTAGATTTAACAAAGACGAACATATAGTTAGATTACACATTGGTTTGGAAGACCCTAAAGATTTAATCAATGACTTAAAACATTCTTTAAGATACGTTAAATAATGTTTAATTTTATTCCTAACAGACTTGCCTTAATAGTTTTAATTTCAGCTTGTAGTATTATTTTAATTTCAATGGGGTTAAGGCAGACTTTCGGATTATTTTTTTCTGCTTTTGAAGAAGGCCTTGGCTGTACTAGAACTGAGTTTGGTTTAGCAATTGGAATTCAAATGCTTTTTTGGGGGATGTTCGCACCATTATTTGGCGTGATAGCGGACAAGCTTGGAGGAAACAAAGCTGTTTTTATTGGATTTATAATTTTTGGTTTAGGGATTTATATGCTCTACGCAGGTCCTAACACTGGTATTTATTTTCAGATCAGTCTTGGAGTTTTAATTGGAATAGCTCTTGGAGCTACTGCAATAGGCGTTCCAGTGTCCGAAGTAGGAAAACATTTTCCAAATGAAAGCAGAACTATTGCAACTGGTATTGTAACTGCTGCGGCCTCAGTTGGTTATTTCTTATCACCGTTATTTACAAAATATAGTCTGGGTTTGGTTGGTTGGGAGCAAACTCTAAAATATTTTATGTATTTTATTGCTTTAGGACTTTTAGCTTCTATTTTTTTATTACCATCAAAAACTATTTTAAATTCCTCAAAAGCTGATAGAGATCAAACTTTTACTTCAGCCATAAAAGAAGCTTTTTCACACAAAGGCTATGTATTATTAGTTTTAGGTTTTTTTGTTTGTGGTTTTCAGATTACATTAGTTGGAACTCACATACCTGGCTATATGCAAGATAGAGGAATGGGTGGGTGGTCAGCAACAATAATTTTAGCTTTAATTGGTTTTTTTAATATTTTCGGAACTATAGGAATGGGCATCTTAGGCACTAGGTACAAAAAAAAAAATCTACTTTGTATACTTTACACGTTAAGAGCAATAAGTATTTGTATATTCATTTTTTCTCCTCCTTCTCTTATAAATTCAATAATCTTTGGAGTTACATTTGGACTTTTATGGCTTTCAACTGTTCCTCCAACTAATGGAATAGTTGCTCAAATTTTTGGAACAAAATATTTGAGTTCCTTGTTTGGAATAGTATTTTTATCTCATCAGTTCGGTGCATTTGCAGGAGCTTTTCTCGGGGGTTACTTTTATGATGTGTATGGCTCTTATGATTATGCATGGTATATGGCAATAACTTTATCTATATTTGCCGCATTAATACATTTCCCTATAGACGAAAGAAGAATAGTACGTGTTGATAAGTCTATCTAAGGTTGTATTTTGAGTCTCAAAGTGAATCAAAAGTGAATCAAAAGGTGAACATTTAAATTGCTCAATCTTAAAGTGTGGATAATTTTTTTGTTTAAAAATATGTCCTTTTTTAATAGGCTTTAATATAACTAAGGAGTCAAAATGTTCTCAAAAAAATTAAATGAAAAATTAGACCAATACCATTTATTAAATCACCCTTTTTACAAATCTTGGAATGAGGGAAAGCTTACAAGAGAAATTATCAAAGATTACGCTGAACAATATTACCAACACGTTAAAGCATTCCCAAGGTATATCAGTGCAACGCACTCATTGTGTGATGATATTGAAAAAAGAAAAATTCTATTAGAAAACCTTCAAGATGAGGAAAATAAAGATGCAGATCATCCGAAATTATGGAAGAACTTTGCTACAGAAATGGGAGCTGACTCTGAGAAAATTGAGAGAGTAAAGCTAGAGCCTTTTACAAAAGGCTTAATTGATAATTTCTTCAAACAAGGAAGAGCATCTTATGCTGAAGGCTTAGCGTCTTTATATACTTACGAAAGACAAATTCCTGAAATTGCTGAAACGAAAATTCAAGGACTTAAAAATCATTATGGTTGTAGCTCAAAAAAAGGACTAGAATTTTTTGAAGCACATAAATCAGCTGATGTTCACCATAGAGCAGAATGTGAAAAACTATTAGACGGTTTATCTAAAGAAGAGCAAGTAAAAGCGGAAAAAGCTGCATTATCTACTGCTAAGTACCTTTGGAATTTTCTAAGTGGTATGTCTGCTAAACATAATCTTCAAGCAGCAGCCTAAGTTTTTTCAAATGAAAAAAGACAATCACAAGTGGGATAATAAACATCCCACTGCGCAGATGCTCGGCAGGTGGCAACCCTGGCATGCAGGTCACCAAAAACTTTTCGAAGAAACGTTAAAAAAAACAGGTCAAGTAAACATTATGGTTAGAGATGTCAAAGGAGTTGATGATAATCCGTTTGATTTTGAAACTGTAAAAAAAAATATTTTTGAAGCTCTTAAAGATTACAAAAATAGAGTTCAGGTTACCCTAGTTCCAAACATAACAAACATTTGTTACGGAAGAGGTGTAGGATATAAGATAGAAGAAATTGTCTTAGACGAGAAAACTCAACAGATTTCAGCAACTAAAATTAGAGAACAGATGAGAAAAGAGGGTAAACTTAAATAATTGAGAACCATTCTCACTTGACCTCTAAAATACGCCTCTATATAAAAGTCCAATGATAACTAACAATCCATTTTCAACTCTAGCAGAAATAGTTCCATCAATCGTAATGCAAGGATTTGCTATAGCTATGGTAGCTCTTACTTTAGTCGGTGTGTTAGTCGATATTATTCACAAAAAGAATGTTAAATATTTTTTTGAAAATGCCAAAAAAGCAAAAAAAAATGCTCAAGTAGAACTAACGAATGGAAAAAAAACTGCAGTTATTTTAAAAACTGTTGCTCATGATATTGCAACAACTTCAGAACTTGGTTGGGGTAAAAGAAGGTTAGCACATGTTCTAGGTATGTACGGAACAATTATTTTTTGGATTAGCTCAGCTATTTTAATTTTTTCTTATTCATCTGTTGGCATTGAAACTCCATCAACTATAACAGCTTTATGGCATATAGGTGCAATTTTAACTTGTCTGGGTGGATATTGGTTTTGGTTTTTTTTAAGAGTGGACGTTTCTGCAGAGGCACACCCATGGTACAGAATTATAAAAGCAGATTTGTTTGTTTTAGCTTTGTTAGCTTGCGCAACATTCGGTTTAGCTTGGTCATTTACCCAACATTCAGGAATGACCGGTCTTAGTTATTTATTTTTAATTTTGTTTATAGTTTCAAATTTAGTTTTATTTGGTGGAGTTTATTGGTCTAAATTTGCTCATATGTTTTATAAACCTGGTGCGGCGATACAAAAAAATTTAGCAGAAGCTGATGGTTCTAGAGACAATTTGCCACCACCTGCCGATGCTCCAGAGCAATTCGGACTGGGAATTAAAAGAGAACAACCAAAGCATTATTAGGAAATTTATGTTATTAAACTTAAAGGGAGAAAAATAATTTATGTCAACTTTTGTATACATGACGAGATGTGATGGCTGCGGACATTGCGTTGATATTTGTCCCTCAGATATTATGCATATCGATGAAACAATCAGACGAGCAAAAAACATTGAGCCTAACTTTTGTTGGGAATGTTATTCATGTGTAAAAGCTTGTCCAAATCATGCAATTGATGTACGAGGATATGCTGATTTTGCTCCAATGGGACACAGCGTAAGAGTAAGAAGAGAAGAGGAAAAAGGTACTATTTCATGGAGAATTAAATTTAGAAATGGAACAGAGAAAAATTTTGTTTCACCGATAACAACTAAACCTTGGGGTAAATTTATTCCTAAATTAGCAGAAGAAGACAAACCAAATCAAGGAGAGATAACTACTCAAAGACTTTATACAGAACCACAAGGTTTAAATATTGATGGAGATCTTCCAACAGTAAGTAAAGATTCATTTAAGAAAGGTGTTTACTATTAATGGCGAATGTAAAAACTCATGTCGAGGAAAGTGACATCCTTATCATCGGAGGTGGTATGGCCGGTACAGGAGCTACATTTGAAGCAAGACATTGGGGAAGAGATTTAAAAATAGTTTGCGTTGAAAAAGCTAACATCGATAGAAGTGGTGCTGTAGCTCAAGGTCTTTATGCGATTAATTGCTATATGGGCATGCAATGGGATGAAAACCAACCTGAAGATCACGTTAGATATGCAAGAAATGATTTAATGGGAATGGTTAGAGAAGATTTAGGTTATGACATGGCTCGTCATGTAGACTCTACAGTTCATATGTTTGATGAATGGGGCTTACCTATGATGAAGAATGAAAAAACTGGAAGATATTTAAGAGAAGGTAAATGGCAAATAATGATTCACGGTGAAAGCTATAAACCTATTGTTGCTGAGGCTGCAAAAAAATCTGCTAACAAAATTTATAACAGAATAATGATTACTCATCTTTTAATGGATGATGAAAAAGAAAATAGAATAGGTGGTGCAGTTGGTTTTAATATGAGAACAGGTGATTATCATGTGTTTAAAGCTAAGGCTGTAATTGTTGCAGCTGGTGGAGCTTCACACATTTTTAAACCTAGAGCTGTTGGTGAAGGAATGGGAAGAACCTGGTATGCTCCTTGGAGTAACGGTTCTGCATATGCACTTCCAATAGCTGTTGGAGCTAAAATGACTCAAATGGAAAATAGAATTGTCTTATGTAGATTTAAAGATGGTTATGGACCGGTTGGAGCTTACTTTTTACATTTAAAAACTTACACGCAAAATGCTAATGGTGAGAATTACGAAAAAAAATGGTACGACCAAACTAAATCTTTAGTAGGAGAGTACATTGATCACCATCCAACACCTACTTGTTTAAGAAATCATGCTTTTATTCAAGAAGTTCAAGCTGGCGGAGGTCCAATTCACATGGTGACAAAAGAAGCTTTCCAAGATCCTCATTTAGAAACTGTCGGTTGGGAAAACTTTTTAGGAATGACAGTCGGTCAAGCTGTTGTATGGGCTTCACAAAACATAGATCCAAAATATACAAATCCAGAACTTACAACTTCTGAACCTTATGTAATGGGTTCACATGCAACATGTTCTGGAGCATGGGTAAGTGGACCAGAAGATTTATCTCCTCCAGAATATTTCTGGGGTTACAATAGGATGTTAACTGTTGATGGGTTGTTTGGTGCCGGCGACACCGTCGGTGGAAGCGCACATAAATTTTCATCTGGATCTTTTACTGAGGGAAGATTAGCTGCAAAAGCTGCTGTGAAATATATCGAAGATAAAAAAGCTGATGGTATTAAAGTAAGCGACAAACAATATAAGGATTTAAAAGAAGTAATTTATAAACCTCTAGAAAATTATACAGTAGGCAGGAATGAAATAACAGGTGGAACGGTATCACCAAGCTATATTTCACCTATTCAAGGATTACAAAGACTTCAAAGAATAATGGATGAGTATGTTGGTGGAATAGCAACGAATTACATGACTAATGAAAATATGCTTAATAGAGGTTTAGAATTATTAAAATGGTTGGAAGAAGATTTAGAAAATGTTGGTGCAGAGGACTATCACCAATTGATGAGGGCATGGGAATTAAAACATAGAACTATTACTTCGCAATGTGTAACGGAACACACTAAATTCAGAGAAGAAACTAGATGGCCTGGTTACTATTATAGAGGTGACCATCTTAAACTTGATGATGATAATTGGCATTGCTTAACTGTTTCAAGACGAGACCCTAAAACTAAAAAGTTTACTATGGAGAAGGTTCCAGTTTATCATATTGTAGACGAAAAGAAGGAAAAGAAAGCTTCATAAAGTTAAATGGAGTTGTTAGAAAAATCCGATAAAGAAATAAGAGATATTGCTCAACCAATCTGGGATAATTTAGTTAAATCATCGAATATCAAGGATTATGGTGGTTTCACAAAAGATTTCTCATCACAAATGCTCTACGGGGCAAACGAAGTTGAGCTTGGAAAACAATGGGCAAATAATAAGTTGCTTACAAGCCTTTCAGAAAAACAGGAATTTTTAGGTACAATAAGAAGAAATCAATTTATTACTGTCCTGTATAAACAAACAAGCAAAACAATGCCTGGAGAATTTCTAGGTAGGTTAGTTTTAGGTGAAGAGGATGGTCTAGTTAAAGTTTTTGGGGCCACGATTTATTAAGATTGACAACTTAATGTTTCAGGCATAATCCTAATATAAATGCTCGAAATTTATCTTCCTATCGCTCAGGTAAATATAGATATTTTTCTTTTATTATTTTTAAGTTTGGCTGTTGGAGTTTTATCAGGACTTTTTGGTGTTGGAGGAGGATTCTTGATGACACCGTTTCTAATTTTTATGGGCATACCTCCGGTGTATGCAGTTCCAAATGAAGTCAATAATATTCTTGCTACGTCAGTATCTGGTTCTCTTACACATTGGTACAAGAAAACATTAGATTACAAAATGGGTCTAATGATTGTCTCAGGAGGTGTAGTTGGAACTATCATAGGAATTATGACTTTTACTTTTTTTTCAGAAATTGGGAAAATAAGTTTAATAATTTCTTTATTATATATGTATCTTTTGGCAATAGTTGGCACGTTAATGTTAATTGAGGGCGTGAGAGAAAGAAATCGTTTAAAATCTAAAATAAAAATAAAAAGAAAATTACATGACCATAATTGGTTGCAAGGACTTCCTTTAAGGATGAGGTTTAATAAATCTGGATTATATGAAAGTGCTTTTACTCCTATTTTATTAGGATTTGTTGTTGGATTTGTAGCATCAATGATGGGAATTGGAGGTGCGTTCTTAATGGTGCCTGCAATGATTTATATTATAGGAATGCCTGTAAAATTAATTCCAGGGACCTCATTGTTTGTTACTGTTTTCATTAGTGCAGTAGTTACAATTTTACATTCCTTTAATTATGGGACTATTGACTTATTTCTTGTAGTTCCTTTAATTTTAGGTTCAATCGTTGGAGTTCAAGTAGGTCAAAAAATTGGTCAATTTTTAGATAGCAATGAGCTTAAATCTTTATTTGCAATGCTTTTAATAACTGTTGCCATAGCAATCGCCTATGACTCTTTTTTCAGAAAAAAAACAGAATTTAACGGAAGCGAAGTTCCGACGCCGGATTTAAATAATTTAGCGGAATTTATTGTAAGAATGTCAAACGACGTACCGTTTTTATATGGAGCCTTTGCAATAATTTTTGCGGTTGTGCTTGGAGCATTAATGGCATGGTTTAGAAAGATTATTCATGATTTACGACATAAAAAACCAAAACAAGAAGAAGTAAAATTCCCAGTTAAATAATTTTTAAGCGCTTCTATAAAGCTTAGTCATTACAAATTCTCTATGACCTAAAGCTTCTGCACAAGTTAATCTTCCATTTGCAACTTTAAGAGTTGTCTCAATAAGCTTATCACCAGCTTGATCTAAATTCATCTCTCTGGTCAGAATTTTTGAAACATCACAGTCGACGTGTTCGCTCATTAATTTAACAGTTAAAGGATTTGCAGTAAGTTTAACTACTGGTTCTATCGGATTGCCAATAATATTTCCTTGTCCAGTTGGGAATAAATGAATATTAAATCCTCCTGCTGCTTGTAAGGTCACACATTCTGCAGCTGCAGATGAAGTATCCATGAAATAAAGACCTTTCCCTTTTTTTGGTTCTTCAGCAGGTTCCAGAACATCAATAAACTTTCTCGAACCTATTTTTTGAAAGTTTCCAAAAGCTTTCTCTTCGATAGTTGTCAAACCTCCAGCAATATTTCCTGCAGTAGGTTGACTTTCAGATAAATCATCAGTCGCTTCTTTCAAAATAAAATCATTATAATCATTCCAAGTTTTCATAAATTTTTTCTGAGCTTCTGGTGTTGCTCCCCTTTTAGAGCAAACATGTTCTGCTCCAGTTAATTCAGACGTTTCCCCAAAACATAAATGAACTCCTAG
The DNA here is from genome assembly GCA_902557785.1 of uncultured Pelagibacteraceae bacterium. Lineage (GTDB taxonomy): Bacteria > Pseudomonadota > Alphaproteobacteria > Pelagibacterales > Pelagibacteraceae > Pelagilacustribacter. The sequence continues at coordinate 12,581 of CACEBP010000006.1, forward strand.
AGGTTCAAGTTTGTCCATTAAATTTCCGACTGTAGGATTAGATGCTAAACCCGATGTTGTGTCTGACTCACCACATTTAACTGAGATCCACAAATCACTTAAAGGACATTCTTCTCTTTGCTTCTCAGACGCCCATATTGAAAATTCTTGAGCTTTTTTTGAAGCCTTCATAATTGTTTGAATATCTCCACTTCGCTCGATGTGAAAACCTTCTACTGGCTTGCCTGTTTCAGCAATACCATCGACAATTTTTTTTGTCCATTTTGGCTCAATACCAATAACAATTACAGCAGCTACATTAGGATTTCTACCCGTTCCAATCATAGTTCTAAAATGTAATTCTAAGTCAGCCCCAAATTGTAATCTACCGTAAGCGTGGGGAAGTGCTATAGTTCCTTTAATATTATTAGCTACTGCTTCTGCGCATGCATTTGAAATATCATCTACCGGGAGAATAATAACATGATTTCTTGTTCCAGCTCTTCCGTTTTCTCTTTTATAACCTAAAAAACTTTTTGGAATTTCCATTTTATTTTACCACTTTTTTGTTTTTACATTATGAACGTGAACATGTTCACCTTTTTTGATTTCTTTGACTACTTTTCCAATATCGTGCCCGTATTTAAAAATTGTATCTCCAACCTTAAGGTTTTTAAGTGCAATTTTGTGTCCTAAAGGAATATCGTTTATTGATGGAACTTTGATGCTTTTATCGTTTTCCATTATCCAGGCGCTACAATCTTGGCCTTTTTTAGTGGTTTCTATTACAACAACTCCTACGTTATCTTTTTCGTCATGTATGATGAGGTCGGGCTGTGACATAAAAATATCTAATGGATATAGACTAAAATTTAGTATAATGAAAGCTAGATTTTCAATATTCTTATAGGAGATTTATGGCTAAAATGACAACAGAAGAAGCTTTTGTAAAAGTTTTACAAATGCATGGCATTGAACACGCGTTCGGTATTATCGGTTCTGCGTTTATGCCTATATCAGATATTTTTCCTGATGCAGGAATTACTTTTTGGGATGTGGCCCATGAGACTAACGGAGGTTTAATAGCTGATGGATACACACGTGCTACCGGAAAAATGTCAATGGTTGTAGCACAAAATGGACCAGGTATAACTGGTTTAGTAACACCTATTAAAACTGCATATTGGAATCATACCCCGCTCTTATTAGTTACGCCTCAAGCAGCAAATAAAACAATGGGTCAAGGTGGATTTCAAGAAGTAGAACAAATGAACTTATTTAAAGATATGGTTTGCTATCAAGAAGAAGTAAGAGACCCTTCAAGAATTGCAGAAGTTTTAAATAGAGTTATTGAGAAAGCTATAAGAGGATCAGCTCCAGCACAAATTAATGTACCAAGAGATTATTGGACACAAATAATAGATATAGAGTTACCTCCAATCGTAAGATTAGAAAGACAAGCTGGTGGTGCAGCTGCGATAGAAGAAGCAGCAAAATTACTTTCTAACGCAAAATTTCCTGTAATTTTATCAGGTGCAGGTGTAGTTATTGGTGGAGCAATTAAAGACTGTGTTAAGCTTGCTGAAAAATTAGACTCACCAGTATGTTCTGGCTATCAACACAACGATAGTTTTCCAGGTAGCCATCCTTTAGCTGTTGGTCCATTAGGTTACAATGGATCTAAAGCTGCAATGGAATTGATCGCGAAAGCAGACGTTGTTTTAGCCTTAGGCACAAGATTAAATCCTTTTTCAACATTACCAGGTTACGGTATTGATTATTGGCCGAAGAATGCAAAAATTATTCAAGTAGATATGAATTCAGATCGAATTGGTTTAACCAAAAAAGTAACAGTTGGAATTTGTGGAGACGCTAAATTAGTATCTCAACAATTATTAAGTAAATTATCTCCAAAAGCAGGCGATACCGATAGACAGAAACGAAAAGATTTAATTCATCAAACGAAATCAGCTTGGTTACAAAAACTTTCTAGCTTAGATCATGAAGACGATGATCCAGGAACAGTTTGGAATAAGGAAGCAAGAGATAGAGACAAAGATCGAATGTCACCAAGACAGGCATGGAGAGCAATTCAAGCAGGAATGCCTGAAGACGTAATAATCTCAAGCGATATTGGAAATAATTGCGCGATAGGTAATGCATATCCAACTTTTGAAAAAGGTAGAAAATATTTAGCCCCAGGTTTATTTGGTCCATGTGGCTACGGCTTTCCATCTATCTTAGGAGCAAAAATTGGTTGTCCAAATACACCAGTAATTGGTTTTGCAGGTGATGGAGCATTTGGAATTAGTATGAATGAAATGAGTTCATGCGCACGAGAGGAATGGCCAGCTATTTCAATGGTTATATTTAGAAATTATCAGTGGGGTGCAGAAAAAAGAAATACGACTTTATGGTTTGATAATAATTTTATAGGGACCGAATTAGATCCAGAATTAAGTTATGCAAAAGTTGCTAACGCATGTGGTTTAAAAGGAGTGACAGTAAAAACTATGGAAGAAACCACAAAGGCTATAAAACAGTCATGTGAAGATCAAAAAAAAGGTATCACAACCTTTATTGAAGTAATACTTAACCAAGAATTAGGTGAGCCGTTCCGAAGAGATGCCATGAAAAAACCAGTTAGAGTAGCTGGGATTAAAAAAGAGGACATGAAGCCTCAAAAAGGTTTAAACTAATTTTAAAAATGAAATTTCAAAGTTCTAATAAAAGCTTCGGCTTATTGTTTTTTGTTGTTTTTTTAATTATAGGTTTATGGCCATTAAAAAATGGTGAGAGTCTTAATTTCTATTTCATCATAGCTTCGGTAGTTTTTTTAATTTTAGGATTACTAAATTCAAAACTTCTGTCTCCATTAAATAAATCTTGGATTAAATTAGGTGAAATATTAGGCATTATAATAGCACCAATTGTGATGGCTTTGGTGTATTTTGTAATTCTCACACCAATAAGTATTATTGTAAGAGTATTTGGCAAAGATTTGTTAGGCCTAAAATTTTTAAAAGAAAAAGAAACTTATTGGATTAAAAGAAAAAAAAACCTTGGCTCCATGAAAAAACAATTTTAAATGATTGAATTTATAAAAGAATTTTGGGAATTTTTAAGAGAAAGAAAAAAATATTGGTTGTTACCAATAATAGTTGTTTTGGCTTTGTTTGGAACTTTAATTGTCCTTAGCCAAGGATCTGCAGTAGCACCATTTATTTATACAATATTTTAGTGACTTCAATATTAGGAATATCAGCATTTTATCATGATAGCGCGGCGGCAATTATTATCGATGGAAATATAATTGCAGCAGCTCAAGAAGAAAGATTTTCAAGGAAGAAACATGACCCAAGATATCCATTTCATGCAGTAAAATATGTATTAGAGGAATCTAATTTAAGTCTAAATGAAGTTGATCACATTGTTTTTTTTGAAAAACCATTTTTAAAATTTGAAAGACTTTTAGAAACCTATATGGCATTTGCCCCAAAAGGTTTTAAATCATTTAGTTTATCTATGCCGATATGGCTTAGAGAGAAACTTTTTCAAAAAAAATATCTATTTGATAAGCTTAAAGAACATGACAAAAGTTTTAACGATTTAACTAAAATCAAATTTTCAGAACACCATTACAGTCATGCAGCAAGTGCATTTTTCCCTTCACCATTTGAAGAGGCTATTATTTTAACATTAGATGGTGTAGGTGAATGGGCAACCACTACTGTAGCAGTTGGAAAAAAAAATAAACTTGAGATTATTAAAGAAATACATTTTCCCCATTCATTGGGATTATTATATTCAGCTTTTACTTATTACACAGGGTTTAAAGTTAATAGTGGTGAGTATAAATTAATGGGACTTGCTCCATACGGTAAACCTATATTTAAAGACATTATATTTGATAAACTTATAGATTTAAAAGAAGACGGATCTTTTAAACTTGATATGAAATATTTCAATTACGCAACTGGATTGACAATGACTAACAATAAATTTGCTAAAATTTTTGGACATCCGGTAAGAGATCCAAAAAAAAATTTATTAACTCAATTTCATATGGATATAGCTTCATCTATCCAAGCTGTAACGGAAGAAATAGTCTTAAGAATAACAAAAAATATTTTATCAAAATATAAAATTAAAAATCTTTGTTTGGCAGGGGGAGTAGCTCTTAATTGCGTTGCTAATGGAAAAATTCTAAAGGAAAAAATATTTGAAAATATATGGATACAGCCTGCCGCAGGAGATGCCGGTGGATCTTTAGGTGCTGCTCTTGCTTACTGGCATCACGAATTAGAAAAACCAAGAGTAGAATTTAAAGATAAAATGAAAGGTTCTTATCTTGGGCCAAGGTTTGAAAATGATTTTATTGAACAAAAACTCAAAACGTTAAAAGCGAACTTCAAAAAATATAGTAGAGAAGAAATGATTTCTTTAACTGCAAAAGAACTTTCTAATGAAAAAACTGTAGGTTGGTTCCAAGGAAGAATGGAATTTGGTCCTAGAGCTCTGGGTGGAAGGTCAATATTAGCAGACCCAAGATCAGAAAAAATGCAAAAAGAATTAAATTTAAAAATTAAATTTAGGGAGAGCTTCAGACCATTTGCTCCCTCTGTTCTTAGAGAAGATGTAAATGAATGGTTTGAATTAAATAATGATAGTCCTTACATGCTATTAGTTTCAGAGGTTAAAGAAAATAAACAAATCAAGATGAATGCAGAAGATGAAAAATTATTTGGAATAGATAAATTAAATGTTAAAAGATCAAGTGTTCCAGCAATAACTCACGTAGATTACTCAGCAAGGATTCAAACTGTGCACAAAGATACCAATCCTAGGTATTATGATCTTATCACAGAGTTTAAGAAAAATACAAACTGTCCAGTTTTAGTAAACACTTCATTTAATGTTAGAGGAGAACCTATTGTTTGCTCAATTGATGATGCATTTAATTGCTTTATGGGAACCAATTTAGATATTTTAGTGATAGAAGACTTTGTTTTATTTAAACATCATCAAGACAAGTCATTAATTAAAGATTACAAAAATAAATTTGAATTAGATTAATTTAAAATTGAAGCGGGATCTAACTTAACATCAAACCAATTAAGCCTAATGTCCAAATGTGGCCCAGTAGCTCTTCCACTTTTCCCTAAAGTTCCAACTATTTGACCTTTTTTAATTTTCTGTCCAACTTTGACATTTATATCTTTCATGTGCATATACAAAGTACTTATTCCATGACCATGATCAAAAATTATTGTACCTCCTGTAAAATACATATCATTCTCAGATAAAGTTACCTCTCCATCCATCATTGCTTTTACCGGTGTACCTTCTGGAGCATGAAAATCTATTCCATAGTGTGGTCTTCTAGGTTTACCATTTAAAATTCTTTGACTACCATACACGCCTGTAATTATATATTTATCAATTGGATATATAAAATTATCTTTGAAAAAATCATAAGCAGTATCAACTGATCTGGCTTTACCAATTAATATATTGTCTTTTTTTATTCTCTCATAGACTTCAGGTGGAGGAGTAACTTGTTTTGGAGGCAAACCATCAATTCTTTGAATTTTATATTCTCTTTTTAGAACCTTTTTTTCAATTTTTTTTGTTTCACCGTCACTTTTTATTATAATTAAAACGTTATTTTTCCTATCTCTATCTAAACCAAAAGCAAAATAACCATCCTTAGAAACTCGAATATTTCTATTATCAATTTTTACTTTTGACTTTGGATTGGTTTTTCCTAAAATAAAAGCACCTTGTTCGAATTTTCCTAAAAATTCAACAGCACCTAAGTATTGAAATTTAAATATAAAAAAAAATATTAGAAAAATTCTCATTTGGCCGTCCAACCACCGTCTATAATTATAGATGAACCAGTAATCATAGAAGCAGCTTCAGAGGCTAAAAATGTTATTGAAGTTGCTACATCGCTTACGGTTACCACCTTATTCATTGGAGTATTTTCTTTAACATATTTATTGTATTTTTTGTCTGCAAAATATTTTTTAGTTCGTGGGGTTAAAACAATATTAGGACAAACACTATTTACCCTTATATTGTATTTAGCTAGATCCAAAGCCATACCTTTTGTTAAACCTTCAACGCCAAATTTTGTCATACTATAAACAGTTCTTTTTTGCCCTGCTACGATTCCAAATATCGAGGAAATATTTATTATTGAACCACTTTTTCTTTTTAGTTTAATAATTTGGTTAGCACAAAGCTGAGCCACATTAAAAACTGCCTTAGTATTTACATTCAATAAAGTCTCCATAGAAGATCTTTTTACATTTAAAAAAGGCTCTGGAATATTAGTTCCAGCATTATTAACTAAAATATCTAATTTCTTAAGTTTAGTAATAAAAGACTTCATTAGATCGTAATTATTCACATCACAATTAAACGATATGTAATTTACTTTAAACTTTTTAATCTCTTTTTTTAAAGTATTGAGTTCTAACTGATTTCTTCCAATTGCAATAACATTTCCTCCAGCTTCTGCAATCGCTATAGCTGCACCTCTACCTAAGCCTTTTGTTGCACCGGTAATTAAAGCCGTTTTACCTTTTAAATTTATATCTTTAAGAAATATTCCCATTACTGTGCTGTCCAACCTCCATCAACCAATAAAGATGTCCCTGTAATCATTTCAGATGAGTCTGCAGCTAAAAAAGCTACTGCAGTTGCAACATCACTTTCTTTTGCAACTCTTCCAAGTGGAATATTTTTAAGCATTTTATTTTTGAATTTTTTATTTTTAAAAAACTTTTTTACCATTGGTGTCTCCACAAATGTTGGGCAAATGGTATTAACTCTTATATTGTATGGAGCTAATTCACATGCCATACCTCTTGAAAGGCCTTCTACTCCAAATTTATTCATATTGTAAACGTTACGCCCCTCACAACCTACTCTACCTAATTGAGAGGACATATGAATAATAGATCCTCCGATTTTTCTTCTATTTTTTGCCTTTACCATTTTTTGAGAACATAATTGTGCAACGTTAAATGCAGCTTTCATATTAAGATTAGTTAAGTATTCCATATTTTCTTGGCTAACTTTAGTAAAATGTTGGGGTCTATTATTTCCAGCGTTATTTACTAAAATATCCAATCGACTAATTTTTCTTAAAACTTTTTTAAAATCATCTAAATTTGTTACATCACAAACAAATAATTGACTTGAACCTTTAGTTCTTTTTATAATTTTGTTTACTTTAATAAGGTCAGATTTTGTTCTACTTAAAATAATTACTTTTGCTCCTGCTTCAGCTAAAGCTATTGCACAAGCTTTACCAAGACCTTTACCAGCTCCAGTTACTAGAGCTGTTTTATTTTTAAGATTAATTTTTTTAAGCATTAAAGTATTAAAGTTTTAATATCTGTATATATTAATTCAACAGCTACTATTAAAATCGCTAACAAACCTAGCCAAGCAATCCATTTATATTTCTTAATCCAACCTGAAATCAGATTTGCCGCAACAGCCATTAATATTATTGATAGAACTAATCCAAAAATTAATAAATGATAATGATGACCAGCAGCACCAGCAACACCAAGGACATTATCTAAACTCATAGTAAAGTCCGCTAAAAGTACAGTCCAAATTGCTTTAAGAAAACTTGAATTATCAACTTTTATGTCCTCTTCTTTTGACGCTCCTTTAATTACATCAACGTACAATTTATAGACAATGTATAACAATAAAATTCCTCCAATAAGTCTTAGCCCTGTAATTTGCAATAAATAAGCTGTGAGAAGAGTTAGAATTATTCTTAAAATTACAGCTCCTCCAATTCCCCAAAAAATAACTTTTTTTCTTTGATCTGGCGGAAACTTAGAAGCAACCATTCCAATGATAATTGCATTATCACCTGCTAAAACAAGATCGATAAAAATGATTTGTGTTAATATAGTTATTTGTTCAGGAGTAAATAATTCTGCAAGCATGATTACTTGTTAAGTATCATGTCCGAGGCTTTTTCCGCAATCATTATTGTTGGTGCATTGGTATTACCTGAGGTTATATTGGGCATAATAGATGCATCCACTACTCTTAAATTTTGTATTCCATGTGCCTGCAATTTATCATTAACTACGGCCTCATCGCCTTTACCCATCTTACAAGTCCCAACAGGATGAAAAATAGTTTGAGCATGATCACTAGCGGCTTTAACTAGTTCCTCATCATCAGTAATATGTGAACCTGGTCTATATTCTTCAGGCTCATATTTTTTAAATGTTTTAGTATTCAGCATTATATTTCTCACAATTTTAAGCGCTTTAGCCGCTACATCTCTATCATCTTGAGTAGATAAGTAATTCATTTTAATTTTTGGATTATCCCTACTGTCATTACTTGCTATATTAATTTCTCCTCTACTTGTTGGTCTCACATTAGCAACAGTTGGGGTTATTCCTTCAAAGTCATGCATTTTAGTTGCACCAAGAATATCCGTACTTATCGGTTGAACGTGAAACTGCAAATTTGGTGTCGCTCTTGAGGGATCACTTTTAACAAAACCACATACTTGACTGGCACCCATTGTCATCGGACCACTTTGTTTAAAAATATACTCCAATCCAATAAAAAAATTACCAATAAGACTGTTAATTTTACTATTTAAAGATTTTAAATTTTTCACTTTATATACAGGTCTAAACATTAAATGATCTTGCAGGTTTTTTCCCACACCTTTTAATTCATGAATAGTATCAATACCGTGTTTTTTCAATTTATCCGCATCACCAATACCGGAAACTTGTAAAATATGCGGTGAACCAATTGATCCAGCAGATAAAATCACTTCTCTTTTTGCTTTAACCGTTATTATTTTTTCATTTTGATAATAGCTCACACCAGTTGCTTTCCTTCCATCAAAATTTATTTTTTGTACATGAGCTTTAGTGACAATTTTTAAATTTGATCTATTTTTAACTGGATTTAAATACCCTTTAGCAGCACTACATCGTAATTTTAATAATTTATTTCGACTAGTAGTAAATTGAAAATAACCAATACCAAAATTATCTCCTGTATTAAAATCTTCTGTTCGCGGAATTCCTGTTTCTTCCGCAGCATTCTGGAATTCTTCCAACATGTCTAAATTAATTTTCTTATTTGAAACAGTTATTGGACCTTTGTCATTATGAAATTCATTTGGTCCGAGTTCGTTATTTTCTGATTTTAAAAAATAAGGAAAAACATCATCCCAGCCCCAACCAGCATTTCCTTGTTGTCTCCAATTATCATAGTCATTACTTTGACCTCTAATCCATAGAAGACCATTGATAGAAGAACTTCCTCCTAAAGTTTTTCCTCTAGGATATCTGATTGATCTATTATTCATTGTCTCATCTTTTTCAGTATGAAAACACCAATCAACTTTAGGATTATGCATTGTTTTAAAATATCCAACAGGAATATGGATCCAGGGATAAGTATCTTTGCCACCAGCTTCAAGCAAAAGAACTTTATTATTAGGATCTGTACTCAACCTATTAGCAAGCACACATCCTGCTGAACCAGCTCCAATAATTACAAAATCAAATTCATCCATGATAGGAATTTAACTTATACTTGAGAAAACGGATACATGCTAATATGGCTTATTCAACTTCAGGTTTAATTTGTTTGGTTTGACTCTAATTTTCATTAGGGGTTTAATTCCTTTTTTTATTAATAAAAAACGGGGGAAATAATGAAAAAATTATTATCTTTAGTTTTTGGTTTAGCTGTTCTTGTAGGATTCTCTATGACTTCAGCGAATGCAAAAACTTTAAAATGTCAGACCGTTCTTAACACTAAAGCTGATGAAGTGAAAATGTTGAAGGACTTTACTGACACTGTAACAGAGCTTACTGACGGATCTTTAAAGTTTGAGATTTTACCAGCAGGTGCTGTTGTAGGAGTAAAAGAGACTTTAGATGCGGTTGATAAAGGATTAATTGATTGTGGTTTCGCATGGACACACTATTGGTCTGGAGATCACCCAGCTGCCATGTTATTCGGTTCGCCGGTAGCAGGTGGTGGAGTAGGTATAGATAACTTAGCGTTTTTATCTTGGTTCCAATATGGTGGTGGTAAAGAACTATACGACCAGCTTTGGAAAGAAATGGGTAGAGACATTAAAGGATTTATGCTTCAACCAGTTGGCCCAGAAGCTTTAGGTTGGTTTCCAAAACCAATTAAAGACATGGCTGATTTTAGAAAATATAAATTCAGAACACCTCCAGGAATTCCTGGTCAAACATATAAAGATATCGGTATTGCATCTGTAGCAATGGGTGGTGGAGATATTCTTCCAGCATTACAAGCAGGTACTATCGATGCAGCAGAATGGTGTTGTCCAAAACCAGATTTAACATTTGGTTTCCAAAAAGTACTAAAACACTATTATCTACAAGGTTTACACCAAGTAGTAGTAAATGCTGACTTTTATATTACTGGAAAAACTTACAATAAAATGACTGCTCATGAGAAAAAATCTCTTGAAGTAGCTGCAAATGCTTCATTAGCAAAATCTTTAAGCTACAGAATCTATGAAAATGGAAAAGCTTTAAGAGAGTTAACTACTAAGCACGGAGTAATTTTAGAAGATACTCCAACAGACTACTTTAAAGAATATATGGCAGCAGCAAAGAAAACATTGAACAAAAACGCAGCGGAAAATAAATTCTTCGCTAAAGTTTACAAATCAATGAAAGAATTTGCTGATATTGCTGTACCATTCTGGAGTGGTGCTCAAATGTCAAACGCTAAGCTAGGAATGGCTCACGCGGCGACATTAAAGTAATAAGCAAAAACTTTAAAAATATTTTAGAGCGGACTTAACGGTCCGCTCTAATTTTATAGGATAAGATTATGGATGATAAGCCACCAAAAATAGATATTTCAGATGAAATGATTGCCGAGAGGCGCGGCGGGTCAGGTAAAATGCCGGCTGATATGCCAGTATGGATGGCGAACACAATTACTTCAATAGATAAATTCAGCAAGCGTGTAGGCAATGTAGTTTGTTGGATCCTTGTGCCTTTAATTATAGCAATGACTTATGAAGTTATTATGAGGAAATTATTTTTAGCTCCAACAATTTGGGCTTACGATATGAGTAGATTTTTATATGGAGCTCTATTTATGTTAGGAGCAGGATATGCTCTCTCCAAAGGGGTTCACATAAGAGCAGATTTTTTATACAGAAATTTTAAAACTAAAAATCAAGGTCTTGTAGATTTTTGGTTATATATTTTATTTTATTTTCCGGGATTAATAGTCTTTCTTTACATGACTATAGGATATGTCGAAGAGTCAATTCGAAGAGGTGAAAGGGGAATGGATACAACTTGGATGCCATTTATGTGGCCTATAAAATCATGTTTATTGATTGGTATAATATTTCTTTTAATTCAAGGCGTATCAGAATTACTTAAAAGTTATTGGGCTGCTAAAAAAGGTGAGTGGCCTGGAGAAGAAAAAAAATGATAGCAGAATTAATTGATCCAGCAGTATTAGGCATTATTTTAGTTGGAGTAATGCTTTTTGCTATCTTCGTTGGATTTCCAATATCTTTTACATTAATTTTTTTAGGTTTTGTATTTGGATATCTAGGATTTGGTAAACTAGTTTTCTATTTGATGACCTTACAATTTTCGATGGTCATGACCGAACAAACTCTGGCCGCCGTACCGCTCTTTGTCTTCATGGGAATTATGATGGAGCAAGCTGGTTTAATGGAAAGGTTGTTCTCATCATTCCAACTTATGTTAGCTAGAGTTAGAGGATCACTTTATTATGCTGTTTTATTTGTTTCTGTGATTTTTGCTGCAGCGACAGGAATAGTTGGAGCTTCGGTAACAATTTTAGGAATTATGGCCGCTAAATCTATGAATAGATCTAGTTATAATGTTCAGCTTGCTGCGGGAACCATTACAGCAGGTGGAACATTAGGAATTTTAATACCACCAAGCATTATGCTTGTTGTGATGGGACCAATTATGGAAATTCCTGTTATCGATTTATTTGCTGCAGCAATATTACCTGGGATACTTTTAGCATCATTGTTTGCTGCATACACAACAATTAGATGTATGTTAGATCCAAAGCTAGGCCCACCATTACCTGAAGAAATGAGACCAACTAGTATGAAAAAAGTTTGGATAGAATTTTTATTAGGGCTTGTTCCACCAGCAGCATTAGTTTTCGCAGCACTTGGAAGTATATTATTAGGTTTTGCAACACCTACAGAGGCTGCAGGCTGCGGAGCAATGGGTGCACTTTTATTATCACTCGCTTATAAAAAATTAACTCTTCCTAAATTACAAGAGGCCCTTGTTAAAACTTTAGAAATAACAGCTCTAATAATGGTTCTAGTAGCTGCCTCAAACTTTTTCGGAGCTGTGTTTGCTAGATTAGGTACACCTACTTTACTAACTGAGTTTTTACTTGGTCTGGAAATGAATAAGTATTTAATTTTGGCGATGATAATGGTGATGATTTTCTTACTTGGTTGGCCTTTAGAGTGGGTACCAATAGTTATGATTATAATTCCAATTATTTTACCTTTAGTTGAAGCACTTGGTTTTAATTTAACTTGGTTTGCTATATTAGTCGCAGTAAATCTCCAGACCTGCTGGCTTTCACCACCTGTTGCCTTATCGGCTTATTTCTTAAAGGGTGTTGTGCCTGAGTGGGATTTAAAAGATATATATTTTGGAATGATGCAATTTATGGTTTTACAATTAATTGGATTAATATTAATAGTTATATTTCCACAAATAGCATTGTGGTTACCGACACTTTTATATGGCAATTAAATATTTAAAAAAATCACCAAAAACATCTTCAACAGATGATACTAAAACTGCTCAAATCGTTCAGGGTTTATTAAATGATTTAGAAAAATCAAAAGAAAAAGGATGTATAGACCTTACAAAGAAATTTGATAAATACGATGGTGAAATTATTGTTTCTAAAGAAAAAATTGAAGAAATAAAAAAAACATTAGATCAAAAAACAAAAGATGATGTTCAGTTTGCTTATGATCGTGTTAGAAAGTTTGCTGAAGCACAATTAAAAAATTATGGACAAGACTTTGAAGTAGAACTTTCAAAAGGTTTATATGCTGGACAAAAATTAGTACCAGTTAATACAGCTGGCTGTTATGTTCCAGGTGGAAGATATGCACACATCGCTTCAGCAGTTATGAGCGTGACTACTGCTAAAGTAGCAGGAGTAAAGAATGTAATTGCATGTAGTCCACCAAAAGCTGGAGTGGGTGCACACCCAACAATAGTTTATACAGCCGATTTGTGTGGTGCTGATGTCATAATGAACTTGGGAGGAGTACCAGCAATCGCTGCAATGACAAATGGTTTATTTAAAAATGCTCCTGCAGATATAATTGTTGGTCCAGGAAATCAATTTGTTGCAGAAGCAAAAAGAATTTTATTTGGAAAGATTGGGATTGATTTATTTGCAGGCCCAACAGAGATTGCTGTGATTGCAGATGAAACTGCTGATCCAGAAATAGTAGCAGTGGATTTAGTAGGGCAAGCCGAACACGGTTATAACTCTCCTGCATGGTTATATACTACTAGCAAAGAACTCGCAGACAAAGTAATGAAGAGAGTTCCAGAGTTAATAGCGGACCTTCCTGAATTGCCTAGAACAAGTGCAGAAGCTGCCTGGAGAGATTATGGAGAAGTGGTTCTTTGTGATACAGATGAGGAGATGGCTGCAATAAGCGATGAATACGCACCCGAACATCTTGAAGTTCAAACTAAAAATTTAAAATGGTTTCATGAAAGATTAAAAAATTACGGTTCATTATTTATTGGAGAAGAAACAACAGTTGCATATGGCGATAAATGTTCTGGCACTAATCATATTTTACCAACAAAGGGTGCTGGAAGATATACAGGAGGATTATTCGTTGGAAAATTTATTAAAACTTTAAGTTTCCAAAGAATGACAAAAGAGTCTACAGAATTAGTAGGGGCAGCAGCGGCAAGACTTTCAAGATATGAAGGTATGGAAGCTCATGCAAGAACAGGGGATGTTAGACTCAAAAAATACGGTTACATGAAGTAATGCATGCATTAGTCTATACAGACACTCAAACATTAGTTTACAGAGAAGAAAAAAATCCAACAGAAAAACCAGGTGAAAGTATTTTAAAAATACAAGCATCAGGTATTTGTGGTTCTGACATGCACGCTTATCACGGACACGATGAGAGAAGAATTCCGCCTTTAATATTAGGCCATGAAGTTAGTGGAGTTATCCAGAATGGAAAATTTAAAGATAAAACAGTTGTTTTAAATCCATTAATCACTTGCGGAAATTGTGAATACTGTAAGCAGGGCAGAGAACATTTGTGTCCAGATAGATCTATTTTAGGAATGAGTAAACCAATTAAAAGAGAAGGTGGTTTAGCAGAATATGTTTCAATCCCTGATAAAAATATTTATGAAATACCAAAGGGTTTAGACACTAAAGAAGCTGCAGTAGCGGAACCAACAGCAGTTTCATTACACGCCGTACTATTAGGCGAGCAAACTCTAAAAAAACCTATATCAGAATGTAGAGTTTTAATTCAGGGTGGTGGAGCCATAGGTTTATTATGTGGCTTAATTTTAGCTAAAGATAAAGGATGCAAAAATATAGTTTTGTCTGATCCTAACAAAAAAAGATTAGATGAATGTTCAAAATACCTTGATGCAAAATATGTTGCTCCAAATGATAAAATAATAAACTCAAATGGTTTTGATATCGTATTTGACTCTGTTGGACTAGAGGTAAGCAGACAACAAGCTATTGAAGTAGTTGCACCAGGCGGATCAATTATACATATAGGTTTAACTCAACCCGCTGGTACTTTTAATTTTAGAAAATTAACTTTACAAGAAATAACTTTAGTAGGAACTTATTGCTACACAAATAAAGATTTTCAACAGACTATTAATTTATTGCGCAATAAAAAATTAGGCCCATTGAACTGGATTGAATACAGAGAACTTAAAAATGGCGCGAATGCATTTAAAGAAATACATGACGGAACTTGCGTCGCACCAAAAATTATTCTAATTCCTTAAGCACTAAACCATTCACTGTATTTATTTTTATTATCAATTAGAAATTTTGGTAATAATTTTTCATCAATTAATTTTAGTTTGTAGTCACTTTTCCATTTATTTATTGAAGATTTATCTGCAAAATGATCATAAAACATTTCTTTATTAATTATCTTCTTTCTTATTTCATCTACCGTAATACCGCTTAATCTAAATTCATCATGATGACCAAAGTTCATAAACTTTTCATACATTTGTTCTGGTGTTTTTAAATTTGTAAAATGCCATCCACCATCATTAATAATGTTCAAATCGATGTATTTTGTCTCCGAAAACAAGGTATCTAAACGCCAGAAAGGATACTTTTTGAGTTTAATATTTCTTAACCATGATAATGATTTTAATTTTTCTTTTGTACAACCTTTTGTGCCAGGCCAAATCATTCTATCGTAGAGTAAATTAAATTTATAATAAAAAAATAACTGATTGAATAATACTATTGAATTTTTATTTTTTAAAAATTTTTCTGAATTTAAATTAGGAATTTCATCGTTATCACTTAACATTATAAAATCATTATTAGAAAAATTATTTAATTTTTTGAGACTTTCGTCATAAGATAAAGCTATCCGCTTTAAGCTATTTGATCTTTGTAATGTAGGATTGTTATTTTCTTCTACAATTCCATTTGGCTCTTTATCGATTACGATATAAGTTATTTTATCTTTAAATTTTGGATAATTATTTATGTCGAAATTTAATTTTTTCTTTTTTCCACTATGTGAAAAAGTAGATTCAGTGACAATAAACTTATCAACTTTATCTTTAAGAACGTTTAATCTTACTTCGTACATCATGTGTTCGTTGTAAAAAGACGTACAATCAATGATTTTCATTAATTTTTAACCTCAAGGTTGTAGACATTATGCATACCTGTAATCTAATTTTAACACAATTAAAGTAATCTATATTTTGAGAAATTAAAACTATTATGAGAAAGCATTTTTTAATTTTAACAGTTTTTTTATACGTGAGCTCAGCGATAGCTGCAGGACATATAACAAAAGCTCAAAAAGAAAAAACAATAGAGTGTTTAGGTCACTACAGTGCGACTGCTGTTTTACCAGCTGAGACTATTGAAGTTAAAAACATGGAATTAGCTTTAGCTTCAGTAAAGGTAATTAGAGAATACCTCACATCTGAAGGTGTTAAGGATGATGAGATGAACAAAGGGATGAATGTGTATGTGGACAAAGTTTATGGAAAGCCTTTTGATAAAGCTAAAAATGGTGAGTGTAATAAATTTATTTATAAGCAAATTAAAGGTTCAGAGGAAAAAATCGAAAAATTATCCAGAACGATTTACGCAGGCTAAATATGAGTGGATACGTTATAGCTAATATAGATGTTAAAAATCCCGAAGCTTATAAAGAATATGTTGGCAAGGTATTACCTACGGTTCAAAAATTTGGAGGAGAATATCTTGTACGTGCTGGGGAGTACAAAGTCATTGATGGTGAGTGGAAATATCCTAGAACAGTAGTAATTAAATTTCCAACTTATGAAAAAGCTTTAGAGTGGTATGACTCTGAGGAATATAAGCCAGTAAAACCCATTCGATTAGCAAACTCAGTAGCTAATGGAATTATAATAAAAGGAATTTAAATAAAAGGAAAAAAATGGAAAAAGAAATGTTAGTACATCTTAAATTTAAAGAGGGCAAATTAGAAGCTTTTACTAACTGGATGCAATCAGATGAAGGTATGGGCGTTAGAAAGAGTGTTGCCTACCCAGAAAAAACCGTCGGGGCTATGATTCCTGATAAAAGCGGAATGTTATTTAAAGTTAATGTTCATAACGAAGCTGGGATGAAAGAGTTTGTAACTGGGAACAACCCTACAGCTAAAGCGATTTATTCCGAGTGTGTAGATAGTGCTCAGTTATATGAGCTATCAAAAATAAATCTATAAAGGAGGAAAAATGAAAAACTATATGGTAACGCATACTTTTAAGTCTGCTGAAATGAAAAAAAAATTTACTGATACAGTGGCTTCTATGAAGATGGAAGATATTGTTAAGAGCATGAAAAGTGACAATGCTGCTTGTCAAATGACTTGGAATACACCAGGAGACACGATGGAAATGTATTGTTGGTGGAAAGGAAAAGATGAGCAGGCAATTATTAATCAACTAGGTCAAATGAATGATTTTTTCACTCCTCATAAGTTTGTTGAGTGCACCGATCAAGTCATGGACTATAACGCATAGGATATTTATGATCGATAAATTTGGAAACGCATTTTATTTAATAATTTACTTAGCACATTTTATTATAGTTGGTAGTTACGCTTACCAATTAGTCTTTGATACTAAAAAATTTCTAAAGGGTAGAGGAGTTGATAAAACTGCTACCTTGATTACGAGATTTGCAGGCTCATTCATGATCGCTACTGTTTTAATGGCAATATATATAGCTTTTATCAGATCAGGCGGCGTAGAGGCTACTTGGGCTTTCTTTAACTTAGTTTTTATAATGAATGTTTCGATATTAGTTGTAAATTTTTATACATTAAAGATTGATAAAACAGGTTTAACTAAAAAAACTAGAAACGATGGAATATATGCTCCACTCGCTCTTGTTATTATCAGTGCTATTCTTTGTTACGGTTTAGCTGATAAAATTTACGTTTAAGGAGAAAATGGCAAAGTTTATTAATATTGTTAGATGCAAAGTAAAATCATCTAGTAGAGAAGAATATTTAAAAAAAATTGATGAGCGGCCAAAGTTCGATGGGCAGATTTCAGCAAAATACGTTGAAACTAAACCTAACGAATTTTTTATGATTGGTGAATGGAATTCTGAAGATGATATTGCTAAAGCAAGACCAAAAATGATTGAATTTTTGGATACGCTTCGGCACACTTTAGAAGAACTGTCATCAGATTTAGGAGTAACTGATCCTCATTCTGGTACAGTTGTAATCGAGAAATAGGAAAGGGGTAACAATGGCAAAATTTTATACACTTGGATGTTACACAGCTAAAGGTCTTGGAGGATTTGTAAGTAATCCGTCTACAGACAGGAAAGCTGCTACATCTGCACTTGCTGCTTCTGTAGGAGCTAAAGTAACTCAATATTCTGGCCTAAGAGGTAAATATGATTTTATGGCGGTGATTGAAGGAACTTTCGAACAAGCTGCTGCAGCTGCAATGGTTGCTGTTTCTAGTGGTGCTGTTTCAGATTTTACAATTTTAGAAGATGTAAATCTTAATGAGATAGCTAAGACTGCTCAGAAAATGGCTTCATCATACAAAGAGCCAGGGAAGTAAAATATTAAAATTTCTACTCACCTTGATATTGGATACTTTCTAAATCACTGTCAGAACCTTGTGAATTAGAAAAACCTTTATCAAGGTGAGAAAATGTTTTGGTATCTTGAGACCAGTATGCAAAATTAATCTTCTTTCTGAACAAAAACTTGTCAATTAAGTTTTCTTTAAATATTGATTTTTGTTCAGAGTTAAGCGTCCAAATGAATTCGATGTTATTATTTTGGCACCAACTATAAACTAAATCATATATTTTATTATTTTGATCTTGAGAATAAGAATATAAAATATTAAGTCTTTTTTCATTATTAATTTTAAAAATATGACCCACAATTAAATCATTATTAAATTCAAATTTAAATATTTCTAAAGCATAAGGACAATCAATAAATCTCCATTTAAACCAGTCTTCATCTCTCACGATTGAAAATATATTTTTATTAGTTAAGTTCCACTCCTCAAGTTTACAAAGTTTTGTTAAATCTTTTATATTTATATTGGATGGTTGAACTTTATCTATTTCTTTATCATCAATCTTTTTTCCCCTACTAAATAGATTTAATTTATAATCTAGATTAATCTTTTTTAATACAGGAATTAATTTTAAAAAATTAATTGGAATTATTTTTCTGTAAATTGATTTATTATTCTTCCAATTAAATTTTTTAAAAATTTTAAGAGACTCTTCGTTACAATAAGTAATTTGTATAGGGCAGATTTTCATCCACTCTTTTGTTAAAAAAGAACCCAATCCTTTGTTTCTATAACTTTCAAGAATATGAAAATCAGTAAACCATATGCCTTGATGCATCGATGTTTCAAAACGTAGTTTTTCTGGGATCAACCCTGCCATCCCAATTATTTTTGAGTCATGCTCTAACACTAAGGGCTCAAAGTCTGACTGGCCAATCTTGTAACTCCATTTCCAGTGATTTATTAGAGTTTTATATCTTAAAGGAAAAGCTAATTTATAAAAATGATTTAGTAGATCATTATTTACTTCAGATATTTTTTTGATTTTATAGTCCATAAAATATATTATGTATTAAATGTTAAACTCTTTAAAAAAATACATATCAGAAAATACAGGTATTCTCATTCGATTAGATGATATAGCAGAAAATATGAATTGGACT
The DNA here is from genome assembly GCA_902557785.1 of uncultured Pelagibacteraceae bacterium. GTDB lineage: Bacteria > Pseudomonadota > Alphaproteobacteria > Pelagibacterales > Pelagibacteraceae > Pelagilacustribacter. The sequence goes on from CACEBP010000006.1 coordinate 32,130, forward strand.
TTAATGGAAAAATGCGAGCTATTATTTGATAAATATAACATTAAACCTTTATTAGGAGTAATAAGTAATAATAAAGACCCTAGTCTATTACAATATAAAAAGAATAATAATTTTTGGGAGCAAGTGAGAAATTGGAAAAGAAAAAATTGGGAAATATCAATGCACGGATATACTCATGTCTATGATCAAGAAACAAACATGAAAGATTTTTTTAATTATGGTGGAAGGTCAGAGTTTTATGGACATAGTTATGAAGAACAGTTTTCAAGGATTAAAAAAAGTTTATTAAAGTTTAAAGAGGAAAATGTGGAAATCAGAAGTTTTTTTGCACCTAATCATACTTATGATGAAAATACTTTCTCTGCATTAAAAGCGAATAATATTATAAATGTTATTGACGGATACGGTTTAATGCCATTTAAAAAAAAAAATATAAATTTTTTTCCTCAATTGTTTTATAAAGAAATACTCTTGCCTTTTGGAATTCAATCTACTCAAATTCATTTAAATTATTGGAGTGAAAAAGATTTTTTAAAATTTGAAAATTTTGTCATTAAAAATAGCTCAAAGATTATTTCTTTTGATCAAGCTGTAAAAAAAGTAAATAATAAATTCTTTTATAAATCAATAAATTGGACTATTGAAAAAGTTCTTAAATTAAAAAGATCATTTTAATTTTTATAAATAATACCTTCTAGCACATCGTTGAATTGAATTTTTCTTTTATATTTAGATTTTATTTCACTGATACCAAATTCAACTTCTTTATTACTCATATTTAATAAGCATGAAATGTATCTCTCTCTAATCATTCTTACGTATTTTTGTTTAGAGATATTTACTTTAAAGTTAAAGTTTGTGTAGCTAATTTCTTTTAAGTTTTTTTTGATTATCTTAAATAAAACTTCATCTCTTTTTAAACTTTTTTCTAAATTTTTTCTCATTTTTTTAAAACAAGGTATCTTATTATTTTTTTTTTTAAGCGAAAAAATTAATATTTTGCCTTTGGGATTTAAACTTTTTTTAGAAAGGTTGAGAAGGTGGTTTAACTTTGTTTTTGTAAAAAAATGAATAGTTTGTTTGATTAAGATAAGATCATATTTTTTTTGTTTCTTTAGGTATTTTAAAGCCTCAATTTTCTTAAATACGATATTCTTTTTAACATCCTTATTTGCAACAACATCTATTCCTATGGGCTTACTCTTAAATTTGTATTTCTTTTGAAGGGCACTGATAATATTTGCTCTTCCACATCCAATATCTAATATCTTTGAGTTTTTATTTAGTTTAATTTTTGTTTTAAGAAATTTATTAAAATGAAAGATATACGACTTAGATGACAACCAGGTTTTATTATCCCAGTTTTTAAGTTTTTTCATTATAGGGCAACAACAGCAGCAGCCATAGAGGCAAGTCTTGCTTGAGTATCATCAGCTCTACTTGTTATAACAACAGGAACTTTTCCACCAACTACTACACCAGCTGCGCAAGCTCCCATAAAAAAAATCATCATCTTTACTAGTGCATTACCAGTTTCCACGTTTGGAACTAATAGAATATCGGTTTTACCAGCCACCGCATTTTTAATCCCTTTAATTTGAGCAGCTTTTTCAGAAACTGAATTATCAAAAGCCATCGGACCAAATACATCTGCATTTAAAATTTCCTCTTTAGCTCTTTTTGTAAGTTCACTTGCCTCTTGAGAGCTTGGTACACTATCTAAAACTTCCTCAGTGGCTGATAATATTGAAACTTTAGGTTTTTCAATTCCTATTCTATTCGTAAAATCTATTGCATTTTTTAATATATGCATTTTTGTTTCTAATTTTGGTAACACGTTTAATGCTCCATCAGTAATGATAAATGGTTTATCATTTTTCTCCAAAGTCATATGCCAAATATGACTTAGTCTTTTCTTCCCAATTAAATTTAAATCTCTTTTCAAAACTGCTTTCATAAGTACATCGGTATGAATATGTCCTTTCACAATTATTTTTACCTTACCTTCACTTGCAAGTTTTGCAGCGATCGGAGCAGTACTGTTTTCATTAGGTTCATTAATTATTTCGTATTTAGAAATATCCCAATTTAATTGTTTAGCATTTTTCTCAATAATTGATTTGTCTCCAATAAAAACCGGTATGATTAAATTTGCATCTACAGCTTGTTTTGTAGACTCTATTGAAACAGGCTTTACTGCATTAACTATTACTGCTTTTGCTGGTCCTTTTGTTTTAGCTAACTTAAGCAAATTTTCCGGGCAAATAATATCTTTTGTACTAAGCATTTAATTCATCCATTTCTTTTAAAATTTTAGCAGGAATAGATATATCTTTATTTAAATTCTTTTTATACGTCTTATTTTTTCTCTCGCCAGGATACAAAATATTTGAAAATCCTTTTGCTTTTGGAAGTTTTTTGACTAACTTTATGTTTTTCTTTATTTCTTTAATAAACTTACTTCCAATAAAAATTTTCGGATTAATAGTAATAAATAAATGACCCATATTTTGAGGCCCCGAAAAATCATCAAAAGGATCCTTTGTTTTTCCTCCATGACTACTACCAGTAAAGACGCCACTTAGAATATCTACCATCCAAGCTAGACCAGAACCTTTAAAACCTGCGATAGGTAATTGAGTACCTCTAAGCGCTTCTTTGGCATTAGTGGTTATCTTTCCTTGTTTGTTAAGCGCAACACCATAAGGAATTTTTAAACCTAACTTATCTGCTCTTCTTATAGTACCTCTGTTAATCATTGATGTTGAGGCATCAAATACAAAAGGAACTCCTCCTGTTGGAACTGCAAAACAAATAGGATTAGTGCCAAAGAGAGATTTTTTTGCACCATGAGGCGCTAAGGCAGCAGGTGCATTAGTAAAACAAAAAACCATTAACTTATTATTGACTGCTTGTTCAGCATAAAAACTTGAAAGTCCATAATGTCCACTTTTTTTAATAGCAACTAAACCTATTCCAGTTTTTTTAGCATTTTTAATTGCTTGTTTAATACCTATGTCAGCACTTACGAAACCAATGCTATTGTCAGCATCTATATATGAAGCAGAAGAGCTTATCTTTTTTATTTTGATTTTTGGTTTAGGATTAATTACTTTTGCTTTAATTCTATCACAATACATTCTTAGTCTTGCTAAACCATGGCCTTTTGCTTCTAATATTTCTGCTTTAACTAAATAGTTTGAACAAATTTCAGCGTGATTTTTTGAGAGTTTGTGTTTTAAAAATATTTGTTTAAGTTTTGATTTTAAAAGACTTTTTTTCACTTAAATTTTTTATTTCCTTTAGCTTCCCAAAAATTAGTTCTTTGCTCTGGGTTCTCAACCAAACTTTTACACATCATGCCATATTCTCTAGCGAGAGAAGAAAAATCTTTTTTAGCTAATTCTACAAATTTATTAACTTTATCTTTTGTCATTTGTGACATTACCTCTGGATTTAATCCCATAATTTCCCCAAGATCATAGTTATATTTTAGAGATACATCTGCACTATTTTCTAAGCTATCGATAATATTTTTATCTTTTCCCGCATCTTTAAAACTTTGTGCGGCAACTTTATAGAAACTATAACAATTAACGTAATCTCTTTGAATATTTTCCATTACATACTTTGCAACTTTTTTTTCTTTTGCGTTTTCATTCGCATTTAAAGAGAGAGGAATTATAGCTAAAATTATTAAAATTATTTTTTTCATTTATATTTTTTCATTGAAGCTTCAGCTAGAATTAAATTTGGATCCATAAATGTTTTTGAAAGCTTAGCTTTTTTAAAAGATTTATATGCAAAAATTGCAATTGGCAACTCTGTACAACCCAAAATGATTTTTTTACATTTCATTTTTATAAGATAATTTACCGCAGGCTTTATAGCTCTCTCAGCTTCCTTGGTTTTTCCCATTTTAACAAGTTTAATTGATTTATTAACGCTTCTTTGTTGCAGTAATGTATTCGGTGAAATTAATAAAAATTGCTTATTAAAGTAATGACTATATACACCAGTCTTTATTGTTGCTTCAGTTGCTAATAAACCAATTTTAGAATTTTTTTTTAAATTATTTTTTGCATTCAAATATACAATTTCTGGCATGTTTAAAATTGGTATTTTTATTTTCTTTTTTAAGTCTTTGTACCAATAGTGTGCGGTATTACATGGAATTGATATAAACTTACAATCATTTTCCTGTAAAAACTTGCACCCCTCTATAAGGCTTTTTAAAACTTTGTTATATTTTTTTAGATTTTGTTTTCGATCTGGAATATTTGATTTATTGTATAAAACAAATAAAGGATATTTTTGATCAGCTTTTCCTCTATTCAATTTTGCAAGTTTAGAGCAAAAATCTAATCCTGCTTGAGTGCCCATTCCTCCGAGTATTCCAATCATAAATTCGATACAATATTTTTTATAAATAGTTTTTGATGAAATTCGTCATTCAAATGTGATCCAAGATCACCCTTCCTATAAATTTTTTCAATATCAATGTTACTAAAATTTAATTTATTCATATTTAAATGTTCGACAAAATTCAAATCTCCTCTTTGAAGCACTTCATCGATGTAATCTGATACATTAACTTTATATATATTTTTATGATGATTAATATGAGGGAAACTCACTAAAACTATTTTTTCTAAATTCTCATTTGACAAAAATTCAATTAATTCTTCGAGTGATTTTTTAAAAACTTTTTCAGCATCTTTATTATAACTTATGAGCTTTTTCATTATTTCTTGAAATCCACATTTACTCTCATTTCTATTCTTAAATCCTTTTACTAAAATTTGATTAAGCAAATTTAAATTTCTTTTAAAAAAGTAATTAGATTTAAGATATGGAAATTTTACAATTTTTAATAAATTATTATTTAAAGATAATTCTGAAAAAAGGTACAATTTCGAATAATCATATGTAGCTCTAGTAAATTTCTCTCTGTTTACATGGGAAAACTTTCCATTTTTTGTATATATTTTATTGTGCTGATACCTGCAATATTCATCCCCAATATCTGTTTGATCAATGTAAATAATTAATATGTCCGGTTTAATAGAAAATTCACTTTTCAATATTTTATATTGAGAATGAATAGTGCTCGGTGCAAAAGATGTTATACCGGCATTAAATATGTTATAATTATTTTTTTTGCCAAATATTTTCAAAAAATTGTTTGAAATTTTATTTTTTGAAATATCTTCTATCCAAGAGTCGCCTTGCAATAAAATTGTTTTTGCTGATTTTTTATTGAAATAGATCTTTGAATATAGATACTCATTTTTACCAACCCATTTATTTACATCCCTCAGATGATGCATTTTATTTGAATAATTTTTATGAAAATTTAAATCTTCTTTATTTTTAAATATGAAATCATTGTATCTATTTATTTCAACTAAGCCCCAAAGACCAAATATAAGATATAAAAAAATAAATAATAAAAAAGATAAAATTATTAAGAAAATTTTTTTTTTCATATTAGGTTTAGCTTATTAGAAACTTTCTCTACTCTTATCCTTTTCCACGCCACGGAATAGTTTTATCAATTATTTTTCTAATTGTTATGTCAAAAATTAACCCTAGCATCCCCATAATAAATATCGTTATCCAAATAACTTCATATTGGAAATATTTTTTTGCTACATTTTCTACAAAACCAACACCTGTTGTTCCAGCTAAAAATTCTGCAGCAACTAATGTTCCCCAACACATTCCTGTAGCAACTCTTATTCCTGTTAATATTTCCGGTAATGAATTTGGAAAAATAACGTGTCTTAATATTTGCCACTTAGATGCACCAAGAGAATGTGCAGCATGAATTTTTGATAATTGAGTTCCCGACGCACCGGCTCTTGCTGAAATTACCATTATTGATAGTGACACCATAAATAGTAAAAACACTTTTCCAAGATTGTCTATTCCAAGAACTGATATAACTAACGGTGCCCATGCTAATGGTGGAACTGGTCTGTATAGTTCAATTAAAGGATCAAAAAATCCTTTAGCAAATCTGTTTAATCCCATGAATAATCCTAATGGAACTCCAACTATAATTCCAGCTACTAAACCAAGGAACACTCTTAAAAATGAGTCCCATATGTGACCAGTAGGAATCGGAATTTTAAATAAGTTAAAGTCCCCAGTAACAAAACTTAAAACTTTACTTTTAAAATTTGGCTTAACTTCACCTTGTTCATTATGAACTGGGTACTCTCCAGGTAAAATATCTGCAAACCAATCAGGTATTAAAAAACCAATGATCTTACTTACATCCATCATTTCGTACCAAATTAATGGAATTTGTTTGTAACCCACATTTGGGTTTAACATTAATTTAAATTTATTAAGCGTATCTGATGGTTTTGGAAGCCATCTACCTGAGCCTTGTTCAGAACAACTTGGGCCACTTGAAATGATAGTACCTGATGGAAACAAAAGAAGATCAACCCATCTAAGACTGCCTTGTTCTTTTTTTTGTACGTTATCAAAATTGATTATTGATATCTGCATGTCATTTAGAGTATTAGGTGGAAATATACTTGCATATTCAATTCTACGTGCAATCTTGAGAACATCTTTCGCTAATGAAGAGGAAATTTCCTCAGAGGAGCTTAAACTGTCTCTATAATCTTTTATTTCTTTTTTTAGTTTTTCTAAGGCTGAAGCATATTGTTCATTATGATTTTTAAGTTCAAAGAATTCATCGCTTATAAGGTTCAATTCTGTGGCTGCTGCCTGGAATTTTAAACCTCGTTTTGTTTTTGGAATAAAGGGAATTTCGATTGTATTCTCAATTGAGGTACTTGATGCTTTCCAAGAACCTTCTTCCTTAGCAGACTCAATTCTTTCTAATTCTTGTTCAGCACTTTCATTGGGATAATCACTTCTTTTAAAATTCTCAGTTAGATTTATAATTTTTTCATTTATAAATTTGATTTGTTCTTTAGTCTCATTATTTAAAAGCTGTTCATTTGTAAGCAGTGGTATTGAGTTTTTAGTTTGAGAGACAAAATTAAGTAACTTACTTTTATCTTGATTTTTGATACCTGATTTTTCTATTTCAATTGAGATTTTATCTAAATTTTGTGTCTCAGTTTCTATTACTGAAGTACTTTTAAGTTGACGCTCATCAATTGGAAATAAATATTTAAGCGAAAGAAGAGACTCATTTACTTTACCAACTTGGCAAAGTTCATTAGCTGACTTTGGAAAAAAAGACTTAGCTATGTCCCATGAATAATAGAGCCAAACTAATAAAAGAAAACTACTTCCCACAATAACCCAATGAATACCTCCTTTAGCTCTTTCAGGATTTCCAAAAACAGCATCGACTTTCTCAGTTTTAATTAATTTTCTTCCATATAAAACGCATCCTATGATTGCGAAGAAAAATAAAAATGTTAAAAAACCTGTGATCATTTAAACTTCTTTACCCATTATTTCCTCTTCCATGTCCCATATCATTGAAAGAATTTCCTCTCTTTTAGAGACGAATTCTTTATTGTTTTTAATATCTCTTAAGTCTTCTTTAAGACCCATAGATGCGAAGGGTAACTTGTATTCTTTGTGTATTCTTCCTGGTCTTGGTGCCATCACATAAACTTTTTCTCCAAGTAACAGCGCTTCTTCAACAGAGTGAGTTATTAAAATTATTGTTTTCCCAGTTTCTTTCCAAATCTTAAGAACTAAAGATTGCATTTTTTCTCTTGTTAAAGCATCCAATGCTCCTAAAGGTTCATCCATCAATATTAATTCTGGATCATTAATCAAACATCTTGCTAAAGCTACCCTTTGCTGCATTCCCCCAGATAATTGATAAGTAGGAGTGTTACCAAAACCTTTTAATCCAACTATATCTAACCATTCATCAACTTTTTTTTGAGTTTGAACAGTATCTTCTTCTTTCATTCTCAAACCAAAATTTACATTTTCAGCAACAGTCAACCATTCAAATAAAGCACCTTGCTGAAAAACCATACCTCTATCAACACCTGGTCCGTTAATCTCTTTATTGTTAAGAGTAATCTTTCCTGATGTTGGTCTTATAAATCCTGCTGTAATATTTAATAAAGTTGTTTTTCCGCAACCTGATGGTCCAAGTACAGTAAGCAACTCTCCTTTTTTGATTGTAAAATTTAAATCTTTTAGAGCATGAACAGTTTCTCCTTTAGGAGTTTTAAATATCATATTTAAATTTTGAGAAATCAGATTACTCATAAAAGAACTATATTAGATAATTTGATAAAAAAATAGGCACCAATAATGTTCATTGGTGCCTATAATTTTACTTTTAAGAACTACGGTAAGAACTTAGTTGTTACTGTACCTCTTGGAGTGTCAAAACCTTTTAAAAACTTAGCAAGGTTTCCACTTTTCATAGATTTTTTTGTTTCTTTTGGCGTTAAGAATTTGAAGCCACTTAAAGTGTCTTTCATGTCAGCAACTTTCATTTCTGACTCTTTAGACATAGCTTTCATATCACTTCCACCTTTTCTGTATCTCTCATTAGCTTCATGAGTCAATTCTACGAAAGCTTTCAACATACCTGGATTTTCTTTCATAAATTTATTTGTTACAGAAACGATATCTATCCCCATGATACCTCCAGCACGAGCTTCATCGACTGTAAGAAGTCTTGTTCCAACAGATGTAGCAGATTTAATAGAGTTACCTCCAAATAAACATGCCATTACGACATCACCACTAACTAATGCAGCAGCACCTTCTTCAGGGTCCATTGCAATAATTTCCATTTTTTTTCTGTCAGCACCAACTATTTTCATACTTTCTGTGAAAACGTATTCAGCCATAGTTCCTAAAGGAACTGCAACTTTCTTACCTTCAAGTTCAGAAGCATTTGCTTTTGTGATACCAGATTTTTTAGAAGTAACACATGTTGTTCCTCCCATTCCGTATTCCATTGCAACGTCTACTAAACTGATAGGTGCTTTAGCTTTAACAGCATTAATATAAGGCATTAAACCTTGTGAGTAAGATATATCGATATCTCCTGCTAACATAGCATCAGTCATTGCTACACCGTTTGTGAAATTAGTCCACTTAACCGGTACACCAAGTGCTTTTGCATATGCTTTTTTATTCATGTCCTCAAGATTTGGAGATGGCCATTCCAAAAAGTACGCAACTCTTACTTCTTTCGCAGCTGAGTTAGCTACTGTAGCAGTTAGAGTAAACGCAAATAAAATCCCAAGAACTGTGCTTATTATTTTTTTCATAGTTCTCCCATATGGTTTGTTTAATACTAAGATTTAAAATTAAATTGATTAAGAAGTAAATAGTTGATTGGATAATTGAGGCCATATTGATTTTACAACTAAAGATTGTATGTTATACTTCTTGTCAAACTATAACAATAGTCTACAAGTTGAATAATGAGCGCTTCTAACAGAACTAATATACCTAATTCTTTAAATGAGCACTGGATGCCATTTACAGATAATAAAACTTTTAAAAAAAATCCGAGATTAATTACTGACGCTAAGGGAGTTTATTTAACCAATCATCAAGGTAAAAAAATGATAGATGCAAGCTCTGGATTATTTTGTAATCCTCTTGGTCACGGAAGAAAAGAAATTACTGAAGCTGTTTCAAAACAATTAGATAAACTAGATTATTGCCAACCATTCAACCAAGGTTATGGAGGATCATTTGAACTTGCAACAAGAATAGCAAAGAAAACTCCTGAAGGAATTAATAGAATTTTTTATACAATTTGTGGATCTACTGCAGTAGAGACAGCAATTAAAATTGCTATTGCATATCACAGAGCAAAAGGTGACTCAAAAAGATTTAGATTTGTTGGTCGTGAAAGAGGTTATCACGGCATGAATATTGGAGCGACTACCGTTGGAGGAATGATTAATAATGTGAAAACTTTCGCTAGTGTTTTAATGCCCGGAGTTCAACATATGAGACACACACATTTACCAGAACATAAATTTGTAAAAGGTCAACCAGACACAGGTGTTGAAATGGCTGAAGATTTAGAGCGAATAGCAATGAACTTTGGTGGAGAAAATATTGCTGCTTGTATAGTTGAACCAATTGCGGGATCAACTGGTACACTAGTGCCTCCAAAAGGATATCTAAAAAGAATAAGAGAAATTTGTAATAAGCACGGCATTCTTTTAATTTTTGATGAAGTTATAACCGGTTGGGGTAGAACCGGTTCCGCGTTTGCATCACAAGAGTTTGGCGTTACACCCGATATGATTACAATGGCAAAAGCTACAACAAATGGTGTTATTCCAATGGGAGTAGTTGCAGTAAAAGAAGAAATGTATGATGCCGTATTAGACTCATCTAAAAACCCTGAGGGTACCCCTGAATTATTTCATGGATATACTTACTCAGGAATTCCTGCTGCAGTTGCAGCAGGTTTAGCTGTTCAAGATATTTTTGATAAAGAGAACATTTTTAAAAGAGTAAAAGAAATGTCACCATATTTTCAAGACGGACTACATTCGTTAAAAGATTTAAAAGAAATAGTAAGCATTAGAGGTTATGGAATGATGGGTGGAATTGAAATGAGAATGAAAGATAAGCCTGGAAAGTCTGGTTTTCAAACTTTTAAACATTGTTACGATGCAGGCGTAAATTTCAAAAATACTGGAGATTCTTTAATTATAGCACCTCAATTTATATGCGAAAAAAAGCATATTGATGAAATAATAGAAAAATTAAGAAAAGGAATTTCTAATTACTCAAAGTCATAAATGATTATCGGAGTTCCAAAGGAAATCAAACCTCAAGAGCACAGGATTGGTTTAACCCCTGAAAGTGTTGAAGTCTTAGTTAAAAAAAATCATGAAGTCTTAGTTGAAAATAATGGAGGCTTAGAGGCAGGATTTACCAACGAGGATTATCTTAAAGTCGGAGCTAAATTAATTAACACACCTGACAAAATTTTTAATAAATCTGAATTAATTGTTAAAGTTAAAGAACCTCAAATGAACGAAGTAAACATGATAAGAGAAGGACAAATAATTTATACATATTTACATTTAGCTGCTGCAAAAGAATTAACATTAGGACTTATGAATTCAAAAGCTATTTGCATAGCATATGAAACAGTAACTGACGATGATGGACGTTTACCATTACTTGCTCCTATGAGCGCTGTTGCCGGTAGAATGTCTATACAAGCTGGAGCTCATTGTTTAGAAAAAAATCAAAATGGTAGAGGATTACTAATTGGTGGAGCTCCAGGAGTAGAGTCTGCAAATGTAGTAATACTTGGAGGTGGAGTAGTTGGAGAAAATGCTGCAATCATAGCTACAGGCATGAAAGGAAAAGTTTATGTAGTTGATAAATCAAAAAAAAGATTAGAAGAGCTACACAAACAATTTGGAGACAAAATTATTCCAACAGAAAGTGACAAAACAGATTTAAAAAAATTAATTTCTGAGTGCGATTTACTTGTGGGCGGAGTTTTAATACCGGGCGCGGAGGCACCTAAGCTAGTAACAAAGGAAATGATTAAATCAATGAAAAGAGGTTCAGTAATAGTTGATGTTGCTATTGATCAAGGGGGATGTGTTGAAACAAGTAAGCCTACAACACACGCGAACCCAACTTTTATGGTTAACGAAGTTGTTCATTATTGCGTAGCAAATATGCCAGGAGGTGTTCCAAGAACATCTACGATGGCGCTTAATAAAGCTACTTTGCCTTTATTATTAAAATTAGCAGATCAAGGTTATAAAAAAACTCTGAAAGAAAACAAAAATTACTTAGCCGGTTTAAATGTTTATAAGGGAGAAATTACTCATAAGGGTGTATCTGATGCTTTTAATTTAAAATACACTCCTCCTTTAGAACTATTATAAACAACATTTTATATTAATTTATTTTGGGTTTACTTTTCTCTTGAAACCCATTTTGATCCTTACTTGTATTTTATATAGATTAAAATATGCTTTAATACGTCTATGAGTATGCAATATAACTTCAATGAAAATTCTGAGTTTAGCTCTTCGCATGGAAAAGTTAAAGTCACTGATCTTTTATCTAGAATGAATGAAGAAAAAAAGGTAGAAAAAAAAAGAAATATTGCACTTGGCGTAGCAGCGGTATCTGCAGTAACGGTTTTCGGTATAATTCTTACCATTTAATTCACCAAATAAAAATTAATCATATTTTTATAATTTCATAAGGGTTTTAATACTTATCTTTATTTAGTATCAAGACATTTGATGAATATTGGATTTTATATCGATGAAATGAATTTTAGAGGTGTAGCTAATTCAACTTATTCCTATGCTTTAAATAACAAAAAATTATTAAAGAATAAATCAATTATTTTTTATAATAAAAAAAATTTCAGAAATAAATCAGAAGTAATTAAAAAGTTTAAAAAAAAATTTACTTCTATAGGAGTGTCAAGTTTCAAAGAAATAGACTCTTTCCAAGATAAATTTAATCTTGATTTTTTGTATACGCAAAAAAGTGGCAATAAAGATGATTGGGTTTCAAAAAATATAAGAACTCTTGTACATGCAGTATATCCACAAAAATTAAGTCAGTTACATGGATATAATTACGCTTTTATTTCAGAATGGTTAGCCTATAAATTTTCAAATAATAAAATCCCAAATGTGCCTTATATAACTGAAAGTAAAAATATAACTTCAAATTTAAGAAAAAAACTTAAAATAAAAAACAATAAATTAGTGTTAGGATGTCATGGTGGTGATAGTAGTTTTGACATGAAATTCGCCCAATCTGCAATTTTAAATACTGTTAAAAATAGAAGAGATATTTATTTTTTATTTTTAAATATAAATAAATTTTGTAATCATCCTCAAGTAATATTTCTAAAAGGAACATCAGACGAAATTTTTAAGGAAAAATTTATAAACACCTGTGATGCGATGATATATGGAAGAAGTTTAGGCGAGTCTTTCGGATTAGCATGTGCAGAGTTTGCAGTAAAATATAAAGACATTATTTCCTATAAATTCAACAGGCATCGATGCCACAAATATTATTTACCTAAGAAAAACTATTTAGAATATAGTTCCTACATAACTCTTTATAATTTATTATTAAATTTTAAAAAAAAATCATCCAAAAAATATCATTCTAAATATGATAAACTAAAAAGAAAAAAGGTTATTAGAGACTTCAATAATTTTTTTTTAAAAAAGAAAATTGAGATTAAATTTACCCTATTTGATTATTTTATAAATTATTATAATCATGTAAAAATGAATTATTTCTATTTAAGACATAAAATATATAATCATTACTTTAATTATTTTTATTCAAAATTTTTGATTAAATAGATTGATAATGATTTAGAATCATCATACAAGTTGTTTTAGTTGGCGAGGTAGCTCAGTTGGTTAGAGCACAGGACTCATAAGCCTGGGGTCGGCGGTTCGAATCCGCCCCTCGCTACCAAAAAAAATGAACCAAAAAACTAAATTTCTTTTAAAGAGACTGCTTTATTATATCTATGGTGAAAAATTTTTTAAAAGATTAGATTATAATTGGAGAGGCCTTCCAAGCAGAACAGAAATTATCCAAAAAATAATAGATAAAAAAAAATACCAAAATTATCTAGAAATAGGTTGTGATAATGATGAAAATTTTTCAAAAATTAACATAGCAAGCAAGATAGGTGTGGATCCTGAAAAAGGAGGCACTCTGAGAATGACCAGTGATGAGTTTTTCAAATCAAATAAAACTTTTTTCGATATCATATTTCTTGATGGGTTGCATACATACAGTCAAACAATAAAAGATATAGACAACTCACTTAAATTTCTAAATGAACATGGTGTTATTTTGATCCATGATTGTCTCCCAAAAAAGATATGGAATCAAATAGTTCCTAGAATGTACGGACACTGGAACGGTGATGTGTGGAAAGCTATTGTGCATTCAAGAACGTACGAGCATGCAGATACATATACTTGCGCTACTGATCACGGAATTGGTATTATATTTAAGAGAAAAAATAAAGATAGATTAGTATTATCAATTAATAATTTTAAAGAATTAAAGTTTGCAGACTATTTTAATAATCATAAAAAATTTATGAAACCAATTCACCATGAGGACTTAGAAAAAGTTTTTTGATATTAATTTATTATGAGAATGTATTGTATAACTATTCATGATGATCATTATGAGAAAATAAAAAAACTTGAATATATTCCTGTAGGACTGGGTAATAAGATAACTTCTAATAAATTTGAGGTAGACTATAGGGGCGTTAACATAAGTAGCAAAAATCCTTTTTACGGAGAATATAGTTTTCATTATTGGATTTGGAAAAATGAAATAAAAAAACTAGATAACGAAAAATGGATTGGTTTTTGTCAATATAGAAAGTTTTGGTCCAGCGATAGAAAACAAACAGCAATTAAAAACTTGAGTGATTTAAAAAAAAAACTCATTAAAAAAATTCCAGAAGAATACGAAAATACGGAAGTCATTTTAGGTGAACCTTTATTTATTAACCAATTTAAATTTTCTAAATTCGTTAAAAAAAATTTTTTTAAAATTGTTAGAAACCCTGTTTTTTTATTTGATAAAAATAAAAGGAATATAAAATTTCATTTTGATCTTATGCACGGAGAGGGAAATTTAGATAAAGCCATATCTTTGTTGGAAAATAATGACAGGAATGACTTTGCTGAATTTGTAAATACTGAGGTTTCATTTAATCCACATAATATGTTTATCTGTAAATCAAGCAAAAAATTAAATGAATATTACAATGTAATTTTTCCATGGCTTGAAAGATGTGAGAAAAAATTTGGATTTAATTTAGAAGGTTACGGACAGAAAAGAATGTATGGTTTTTTAGCAGAGAGATTTATGCCTTTTTGGTTTAAAAAATATTCTAAACACTCCATAATGCCTATAATTTTTCAAGATTTAAGTGAAATAGATTACAGATAATTAAATTTATTTTTAAATTGTTCAAATGTCATTAATTTTTTGTCTTTTTTAGATATTTTAATTTTACTTTTAGGAAGTTTAATTCTTAATTTTGGGTCATTGTAAATTATTCCACTTTCAAATTTTGGATTGTAATAATTATCTGTTTTATAGTAAATAATATTTTCTTTCTCGAAACTATAATAGGCATGTGCAAAACCGGCAGGTATAAAAAGACCTAGCGCATTATTTTTTGATAGTATAATTTTATAGATTTTACCAAAGGTTTTTGATTTTCTTCTTAAATCAATTACTATATCTAGTATCTTGCCTTTGACTACATTAACATATTTTGATTGTTTATTTTTAGTTTGAAAATGAAACCCTCTAAAAACATTTTTTTTTGAAGTTGTGCAATATTCAAAAATAAATTTTTTTTTTAAAACTTTATCATTAAATGTCTCTCTTAAATTTCCTCGTTGATCTGAATTATTTTTCTGCTTTATAACTAGCAAATCTTTAAATTTAGTTTTTTTTATTATCATTTCTTAATTATTTTATTAAGCTTATTTAGGTTCATGTCAGTTCTTTTTGGGAATTCTCCCCTAGAAAAAATTTTCTTTATTTTTGAATTATTTTTTTTAGCAAAATTGTAAATTGTTTGACTTGGCCCACCTAAATTAATAATGCCTTTTTTATTAATAATTTTTAAGATTATTTTGGCAGCATCTTCTTGATAAATAAAATTAGATTTTACGTTTGCATAAGCTTTTTTATGTACAAAAGGTTTTTCGGTCATACATAACCTGATAATTAGAGAATTTTTATACATTTGAACAGCACATTCACCACCTAGTTTAGACCAAGAATAATTGTTCCAAGGTTTTAATGAATCTTCTTCATTATAATTTCCCCTAGAGCCTGGGTATACATAACTAGTTGAAAGATAAATTATTTTTGTACCCATTTTAGAAGCTTCCTTCACTAAATTACATGTGCCAATAATATTTAAATCAATGCTTTTGCCAATGTTGCTTTTATGAATGCTCATAGGTCTCGATAAACCAGCCAAATGAAGTATATGGCTCGGTTTAAATTTATTTAAATTTCTAGAAATTGATTTGAGTGACATTATATTTAATTGCTTTTTATCTCTGTAAATCAATTTACGATTCAATTTTTGAAGAATTTTTCCAAATCTTCCATTAGATCCTGTTACAATAATTTTTGGCATTAAATAATAAGAGATTTTAAATACTTAGAGTAATCACAGTTACCGTAAAAATTAACAGCTTTTTTTATATGTTTATTTTGTATCCAATTATTTTTTAGGGCAATTTCCTCTAGACAGGCAATCTTAAGTCCTTGTCTGTTTTCAATTGTAGAAATAAAATTTGAGGCATCATGAAAATCATTCACACTTCCAGTGTCAAGCCAAGAGCCACCTCTACCTATAAATTCAGCTTTTAATTTATTTTTCCTTTTATAAAAATTAAGTAAATCGATTATTTCTAGCTCACCTCTTTTTGATGGCTTTAATTTTTTTGTAATTTCAATAACCTTATTATCAAAAAAATAAAGACCTGTGACTGCTAGGTTTGATTTTGTCTTTTTTGGTTTTTCTACTAAATTAATTACCTTTTTATTTTTATCTAAAGAAGCAACACCATAAAGATGAGGTTTTTTTACTGGGTGAATAAAAATTCTTGCTCCAGTTTTTAAATTAATATTACTTTTCAAAATTTTAGTAAGACTTTGGCCATAAAAAAAATTATCTCCAAGAATTAGTGATACATTGTCTTTTCCAATAAATTTTTCACCAATAGTAAAAGCTTGCGGTAAGCCACCTGGTCGATACTGTTCTTTATATTCTATTGAAATACCAAGATTATTATCTTCAGGTAAAATTTTCCTGAATTGATTTAATTGACCTTTATTTACAATAATTAATATTTTTTTTATTCCAGCCAACATTAAAACTGACAGTGGATAAAATATAAGAGGCTTGTCAAATAATGGTAGAAGTTGTTTGTTTACAGCTTTTGTCAAAGGACTCATTCTAGTACCCAAACCTCCAGCTAATATGATCCCTTTTTTTATCATATTTTTAATCCTAATCTTTTATCAGAATTTTTCTTTGAGATATTCTTTAAAAATTGCCTATTTTTTAAATACCAAGTTATTGTTTCTCTTAGTCCTTCATCAAAGTTTTTTTTGGGTTTCCAATTAAATTTTTTTTTCATTTTTCTGTTATCTAATGCATATCTAAAATCATGACCTGGTCTATCTTTTACAAATTTAATTCTAGCTTTATTTCCTAATTTAATGTTCATATCTCTACAGATCTTAATTATTCTTTTAACTAAATCTAAATTCTTTAAATTAATACCTGATCCAATATTATAATTTTCACCATTTCTACCTTTTAAATATAGCTTGAATAAGGCTGCACAATGATCTTCCACATGTATCCATTCTCTAGAATTAAAGCCTTTTGCATAAACAGGAAGTTCTTTATTATTAAAAATATTTGTTATCATTTTAGGAATTAATTTTTCAGGATATTGATAAGGACCATAATTGTTGCAACAATTTGATATAACCGCATTTAATTTGTAAGTTCTCACGTAAGATTTTACTAAATGATCTGCACCAGCCTTAGATGCCGAATACGGTGAGCTAGGCTCGTACCTATGATTTTCACTAGACCTGATCCCTTTTTTTATATCTCCGTAAACTTCATCAGTGGATATATGTATTAATTTTGGTCTAATATTTTTTTTCTTAAGATATCTTAAAGACTCTAAAAGACTAAAAGTTCCAATTAAATTCGAATGTATAAAATTTTTAGGATTATCTATAGATCTATCAACATGAGTTTCTGCAGCTAAATTGAAAATTGCTTTTGGTTTGAATTTTTTTATCACAGAAGTAATTCCATTTTTATTTGCAATATCAATTTTTATAAATTTATAATTTTTTCTGTTTATAAATTTATCTTTATATTTATTTGACGAGTAAGTAAGCTTGTCTAAATTAATTACAAAAAAGTTTTTTCTTATAAGGAAATTAACCAAGTTACTGCCTATAAAGCCTGATCCACCTGTAACGATGATATTTTTCATTTAAATTAAGAATATTTAGCTTAATGTGATAAATTAGTAAAAGAATTATCATTTAAAATCAAATAATATTATAATTAGATGGATTCAAAAGAACTTACTGTTGTAATAGTTACTTTTAAAAGTGAAAAAAAAATATCAAATTGCCTTAAATCAATCTCAAAGGAAATTCCAGTTATAGTGGTCGAGAATTCAAATAACCAAATTTTTAAAAAACAAATAGAGAATGATTATCAAAACACTACTTGTATTCTCACTGGAGAAAATAAAGGATATTCAACTGCGAACAATATAGGACTTAAAAAAGTTAAAACAAAGTATGCCTTGGTTTTAAATCCTGATACTATTTTAGACAAAGATGCAATAAACAATTTTTTAATTGACTCAGACAAAACTCCAGATTTTTGGTTAATGGGCCCTGCAAACGATCAAATGGTAAATTTAGATTTTAAAGAAAATAAATTGAAAGAAGTCGAAAATCTAAAAGGTTTTGCAATTTTTCTTAATATGAAAAAATTTAACAACATATATTTTGATGAAAATTTTTTTCTTTTTTTTGAAGAAATTGATCTTTGTAAAAGAGTTAAAAAAAATAAAGGTAAAATTTTTTTAAACAAAAATATATTTATAAAACATGAGGGAGCAAATT
>CACEBP010000007.1 GCA_902557785.1 uncultured Pelagibacteraceae bacterium
TTTTTGATCCTGCATCTTTAGTTGTTTGAATAAAAGATTTTAAAAACTTAAAATTTTCAACATCATTGTAACCAATTCTTGTTTTAATTGTTACTGGTAGCTTTGAGGCTTTAGTCATCGCTTCAATACATTTGGCTACAAGATCTGGTTCTTGCATTAAACAAGCGCCAAATTTATTTTTTTGAACTTTTTTACTAGGGCAACCTAAGTTCAAATTAATTTCTTTATATCCGTAATCTTCTGAAATTTTACAAGCCTCAGCAAGTTCATCGGGATTTGAACCACCAACTTGTAAAGTAACAGGATTAGAAATTTTTTTGAAAGATAACAATTTATCTCTATCCCCTCTTATAATTGCATTAGCTACAATCATTTCAGAATATAAATGAATATTTTTACTGATAAGACTTAAAAAATATATTTCATGTTTATCAGTGCAGTCCATCATTGGTGCAACTGAAACAGTTTTTTTCATGATTTACTCTGATTTGTTTTCTTCTTCTACAGGAGCTTCTTCACTCAATTCAAGTGGAGCTTCTTCAGTATCTAAGTTTTCTTCTTTAATTTCAGGCTGTTCAGCTTTTAATTCTGATAATGCTTCATCAGCTAAGCTAGGTTTTTTTACCTCTGGAATTCTTCTAGTTCTTTTTGATGGCAGAATTGCTACACCACTTTTCGAGACTTGACCTTTGTATAAATTTTCAAAATCATCATTTGTCTCTTCTTCTATTTCTTCTTGTTGCTCAATCTCGTCAGGCTCTTTTCTAAGTCTTTTTATGGCGCTTTCCTCAACTTCTTTAACATCAATTTTTCCATCACCAATCTCTCTTAATGAGATAATTGTTCTCTTGTCATTATCCTCTTCAACAAGCATTGGAGATCCAGCATTTAATTGTACTGTTCTCTCTTTCGCTAAAAGCACTAAATCATATTGATTATCAACTTTCTCTAAGCAGTCTTCTACGGTAATTCTTGCCATGATGATTGTTATTTATTCAATTAGTTTTAATAAATCAAGCTTAATTTGGTAACCTTACAGGTTCTATTGATTTCCTAATTATAATTAATAAAGCTAATGAAATAACAACGTAACTAGCTCCCAAGAAAGCAATATTTTCTATAGTAAATCCTTTATCAATCAACAAGCCAAAAACTGCTGTACCGAAGGCAGTTGAAAAAACCATAAATGCAGTTGTTAAAGCTTTAATGCTTCCAATATATTTTACTCCATATATCTCCGCCCATGTAGAAGAACCTAGAATATTTGCCAATCCGTTAGAAACTCCTATTAAACCAAGAAAAAAATATGCAAATATTTCATGATTAAAATAAAATAAAGTAATCATGGCAAACAATAATGGTATGTTCATATACATAATAAGTTTTCTTCCTGTAAATTTATCAACTAAAAAACCTGAAACAAACAGCGTAGCAATCGATGTAATTGAATAAACCATAAATGCTTTAGGTATTGTATAGATAGCCCACATTTTTGAATCAGAAATAAAAGATTGATAAACAAAAACCCCTGTTGCAATCCAAGGCAAGCATGTTTAAAGATACAATATAAAATCTATAATCTTTTAAAACATCTCTTCTTCTCCAACTTTTAATTTTAAGTTTTTTATTGCCAGGGTTAGGATCTGCCTCTCTTGAGTCTAGTTTTATCGACTTGATTGTATTTAAAATTACAAAAGGTAAAAATAGAATTATCAATATTGCGATTCCTTGCCAGACAGTTCTCCACGAATAAATAAGAAAAAAATAAGTTACCAGAACTGGCAAAATAAATTCTGCAGTTGATAGACCAAACCAGATCGTACTTAAGGCTTTTCCTCTAGATCTTTCGAAAAATCTGGAAATGGTTGTCGTGGAAGTATGACTCATTAAACCTTGTCCAGAAAATCTCATTAAGAAAATTCCAACCGCTTAAATATGAATTTGTTTATAAATTAAAAGAACATTTTAAAAATGATGAAATAGTAATTAATGGAGGTATTAAAACTACAGCAGATATTAAACAGCATTTATTAAAAGTAGATGGCGCTATGATTGGGAGAGCTATATATCACTCACCTTATTTTTTAGCTGATATTGAAAGAGATATTTTTAATAATGACAATGTTCCTACAAGAAGTGATGTTATGGAAAAATTAATTCCATACATTCAAGAAGAAACCTCAAAAGGTGCGCAATTAAATCATATCATGAGACACACTGTTGGTTTATTTCATGGACAGAATGGATCTAGAACTTGGAAACAATATCTTTCTAAAAATATGTGCATCAGAGATGCTGATCTTCAAAAAGTAAATCATATTATGGACCAGGTTAGAAAAACAAATCCTGTATCTTTAGAAAGATAATTTTGGATATTCTTTTTCAACCTGAAACTCTTTATTTAATTTTAATAATGATCATCACAGCTATCCCCGCCGGGTTTGCTGCAGGTTTATTCGGAATTGGGGGAGGGTTAATCACTGTACCAATTCTATTTTATATTTTTGGTGCAGCTGGTATCGAGCCAGAGTATCTAATGCATTTAGCTGTGGGAACTTCATTTGGAATAATTATTCCAACATCAATTGTTTCAGTTTTAACTCACCATCAACATAATGCAGTCGATTTTAGCGTAGTGAAAGGTTATGGAGTATTTGTTATTATTGGAGTGATACTTGGTACAATTTTAGCTGCTGGTTTAAAAACAAAACCTTTAATATTATTTTTTACTATCGTTGTTTATATTCTCGCTTTTTATTTATTATTTTTAAAAGAGAAAGAGTCTGATCTTTCAATTAAAATGGGCTTACCTGCTAAAATAATCTCAGGGATCATAACAGGTTTTGTTTCAGCCCCAATGGGAATTGGTGGTGCAGTCATGAACGTTCCAATATTAAAGTTTTTTGGTTATCCAATCAATAAAGCCATAGGAAGCGCTGCTGCAATAGGTTTCATAATAGCTTTATTTGGCACGATAGGTTTTCTTTTTTCAGGCAATTATTTAAACGCTAATTTACCTTTAAGTATTGGATTTTTAAATATTCCAGCATTTTTAATATTCTTCCCAATAACTGCATTTATGGCAAGGCTGGGAGCAAAAGCTAGTCATAGAATTAATAAAAAAAAGATGACAAAATATTTTGGACTTTTTTTAATCGTTATTGGGACAAAATTTTTATACGAGTATTTTAATCTTTAAATTTTCTGATCGTATTCACCAATTTTTCCAGTTTCTTGTAATAATTTATCTATAAAATTAAAAATATTTTTCTTTCTCTCATTTGAAGTAGGACTTTCAGTAACTACGACGAGAGAGGGTTTATTTGATGAAGCTCTGATTAAACCCCAAGATCCATCTGTTAAAGAGAATCTTACTCCGTTAACGGTTAAAACTTCCGCGATCGATAGATTGTCTATTTTAATATTCTGTTTTTTTAGATCTTCAACTTTTTTAACCATTTCCTCTACTACTTTATACTTCACCTCATCCTTGCAGAATGGAGCCATAGTTGGAGATTGATATGTTTTGGGTAACTCATTAATGATCTCACTCATCTTCTTATTTTGGTTAGTTAATAAATGACAAACTTGTATCGCTGAATTTATCCCATCATCATATCCGTATCCCAAAGGTTGATTAAAAAAGAAATGGCCGCTTTTTTCAAATCCTGCTAAAGCTTTTTCTAGATTAACTTTTCTTTTTATATGTGAGTGTCCAGTCTTCCAATAAATTGTCTTACAGTTATTTTCTAAAAGAATTTTATCTTTAACATAAAGACCTGTTGATTTTACATCCACGACGAATTTTGAGTTTTGATGTTTAGATGCTAAGTTTCTAGCAATTAATAATCCTATTTTATCAGAGTATATTTCATTTCCTTTATCATCAATTACCCCACATCTATCACCATCTCCATCAAAACCAAATCCAACATCTGCATTGTTTTCTTTTACTGCTTTCGCTATTGCGTGAAGCATTTCAAGATCTTCAGGGTTAGGGTTATATTTTGGAAAAGACCAGTCTAAATTGCAATCTAATTCTATCACCTCACAACCAATACCTCTTAATATTTCAGGCGCAAAGACTCCTGCTGTTCCATTACCACAAGCTACGACGGCTTTAATTTTTTTATTGATCTTATTTTTTTTAATTAAATCGTTAGAATATACATTTTTAAAATTATCTATTTTTTTTATTGAACCTTTTCCATTAATAAACTTTTTATTTAAGGTGATCTCTTTTAACTCACTCATTTCTTCAGGCGCATGGGTTAAACCTTTTTTGATACCCATCTTTACTCCTGTCCAACCATTTTCATTATGACTAGCCGTAACCATTGCTATCGCATCAGAATTTAAATTAAATTGTGCGAAGTAAACAGCAGGAGATAGTGATAAGCCAATATCTTCAACATTACAGCCAGTTGAGGCTAGGCCATTGATTAGAGCTTTTTTTATAGCCTCACTGTATGACCTATAATCATGACCTACTATCACTCTTGGATTTGTTTTTTTTGTATGACTTATTATTTGCGAACCTAGGCCTTTTCCTAAATCAGTGATTCCATCTAAATCGATGTCTTTTTCATAAATCCATCTAGCGTCATACTCTCTAAAACCGTTAGGATTGATTTTCATTAATTATAAATACTAAAGAATAAGGGCTTTTGTTATTAAATGTTTATTAACAAAACTTTCCACTTGCAAAATTATTTAAATGTTCATATAATGTTCTATTGATTTCGCTGTTATATGGTATATTAACATAATTGTAACACAACATATAGTTGTTTTGTTAATAAATCGAAGCAAACAAGAAAAAATATGAATAAAAACGTATCATTGGCAATAGAGAAAGCTGTCGGCAGTATAAGCCATAAGCACCAAAATGATCAAAGAAATAATGGACCTAAAAAGCCAGATTTATTCTCTTTATCAGGTGAAACTGAACTGTTTCAGAATGATAAAGGTATCACAATTAAGATTGATAGATCTAGGGATGCCAATTTAACTGATTTTGGAAAAGCGACTCTTACTGATCGATATTTAGGTCAAAATGAGAGCTTCCAAGATTTATTTGCAAGAGTGGCCAGCGTATATGCTGATGATAATTTACATGCGCAAAGAATTTATAACTACATAAGTAATTTATGGTTTATGCCCGCTACACCAGTTTTGTCAAATGGCGGAACAGAAAGAGGTTTGCCAATCTCATGTTTTTTAAATGAAGCTAATGACAGCTTAGAAGGTATCACAAATCTTTGGGAAGAAAACGTATGGCTTGCAGCAAGAGGCGGAGGAATCGGAAGTTATTGGGGCAACCTAAGATCTATTGGTGAAAAGATTGGTAAGGTTGGAAAAACTTCTGGGATAATTCCGTTTATTAAAGTTATGGACTCTTTAACTTTAGCTATTAGCCAAGGTTCTTTAAGAAGGGGTTCAGCAGCATGCTATTTACAAATTGACCATCCTGAGATTGAGGAGTTTATTGAAATGAGAAGACCAACAGGTGGAGATGTAAATAGAAGATCACTTAACTTACATCATGGAGTATTAGTCACAGATGAATTTATGAGAGCTGTTGAAACAGGTGAACAATGGGCTTTAAGAAGCCCTTATGATGGAACAGTTCAATCTACAATACCTGCAAGAAATTTATGGATTAGATTATTAACTGCAAGAATTGAAACTGGTGAGCCTTACATTGTTTATATTGATACAGTTAACAGACAAATTCCTCAGCATCACAAACTTGCTGGTTTAAAAGTTAAAACATCTAATCTTTGCAGTGAGATTACATTGCCAACAGGAATTGACAATGAGGGAAATCAAAGGACAGCTGTCTGTTGCTTGTCATCTTTAAACTTAGACACTTACGATGAGTGGAAAGATGATCCGCAATTTGTTGAAGACGTAATGAGATTTTTAGATAATGTTATGACTGATTTTATAAATAGAGCTCCTGATGAATTTGCTCACGCAAAATACTCAGCAATGAGAGAAAGAAGTGTAGGGCTTGGAGTTATGGGGTTACACTCATACTTCCAGCAAAAAAATATTCCTTTTGGATCAGTAATGAGCAAAGTGTGGAACAAAAAAATATTCCAAAATATTCAAGAGAAAGTTGATGAAGCATCAAAGACTTTAGCTGATGAAAGAGGATCATGTCCTGATGCAGCAGAATATGGAATGAAGGAGAGATTTTCAAACAAAACTGCAATAGCTCCAACAGCTTCCATATCAATCATTTGTGGTGGGTCTTCTCCAGGAATAGAGCCAATTGCTGCTAACAGCTACACTCATAAAACACTTTCTGGTTCATTTAACGTTAGAAATAAATATTTAAAGAAGACACTTCAAAAATATAATAAGGATACAGACGAAGTTTGGTCAACAATAACAACCAATCAAGGATCCGTATCACATTTAAGTTTCTTAACAGCAAACGAAAAAGATACTTTTAAAACTGCTTTTGAAATTGATCAAAGATGGATTGTTGAACTTGGAGCGGATAGAACGCCTCACATTTCACAAGCACAGTCAGTAAATATCTTTGTTCCAGCAGATATACATAAAAAAGCACTTCACGAAATTCATTTTCAAGCATGGAAAAAAGGTCTGAAAAGCCTTTATTACTGTAGATCCAAATCGATCCAGAGAGCTGAAAATGTAAATAATGGATCTTCAACAGATGTGACAAAAAATGTTTACTCTGGAAAACAAGAATCAAATAATGAAAGCAATAACTATGAGGAGTGTCTATCATGTCAGTAGCCGAAAAAACTAAGCCAACAATAATTCAACCAAATAAGATGGGTTTATTAGTAGAAAACCCTGTTTACAAACCATTTAGATATCCATGGTGTTACGATGCCTGGTTAACTCAACAAAGAATTCATTGGCTACCAGAAGAGGTGCCTCTAGGAGATGATGTTAGAGATTGGCAGAAAAACTTATCAGTAGAAGAAAAAAATCTTTTAACTCATATATTTAGATTTTTTACTCAAGCAGATGTTGAAGTGAATAACTGTTACTTAAGACATTACACTACAGTATTTAAACCAACAGAAGTATTAATGATGATGACAGCATTTGCTGCAATGGAAACGGTACACATTGCTGCTTACTCTCATCTTTTAGATACTATCGGAATGCCAGAGACAGAATATTCAGCATTCTTACAGTACAAAGAAATGAAAGATAAGTATGATTATATGCAAGACTTTGATGTTAAATCAAAACATAACATAGCAATGACGATGGCAGTGTTCTCAGCTTTTACAGAAGGATTACAACTATTTGCAAGTTTCGCAATTTTATTGAACTTCCCAAGATTTAATAAAATGAAAGGTATGGGCCAAATAGTAACTTGGTCAGTAAGAGATGAAACTTTGCACTGTAATTCTATGATCAGACTCTTTAGAGATTTCATTAAAGAAGAACCACAAATTTGGAATGATAAATTAAAAAATGAAATTTATGAAGCATGCAAAACAATCGTTCATCACGAAGATGCATTTATTGATCTTGCTTTTCAAATGGGTCCAATGCAAGGTTTAACAGCTGAAGAAGTTAAACAGTATATTAGATTTATTGGTAATAGAAGATTAGAGCAATTAGGTTTAAATCCTATTTACGATGTTAAGAAAAATCCATTAACGTGGTTGGATACTATGCTTAACGGAGTAGAGCACATGAACTTTTTTGAAGGTAGAGCTACAGAATATTCTAAAGCTTCTACTAAAGGTACATGGGGCGAGGTTTTTGCTTAAAGATTATTTTTCCCAATCAAATTTAGGGAAAGTGTCAAACACCTGAAGAACTTTATCAGACCATTGGTTACAAATTTTTTTGTAATCTTCATCAGATGTATTTAAACATTTAAGGTAAGATAATTTTGTTTGATCTTTTTTATAGACAGCAATATCAATTGGTGGACCTACTGTTAAATCACTTTTAAGTGTGGAGTCCATAGATATTAATGCACATCTAGATGCGTCTCCTATTGAAACATTAGGAGTTATAACTCTATCGAGTATGGGCTTACCATACTTTACTTCACCTATTACCAAGTAAGGTTTACTATCAGCTGGTCTTATATAATTTCCTTGAGGATAAACTAAGTAAAGCTCTAAATCTTGACCTCTTATTTGCCCTCCAATAATAAATGTAGCTCCTAAAACAAGGCTGTCTGTGTTCACCCCGTCTGGAGATGAATGTTTAATCGTAAGTTTGCCAACATATGAAGCTATTTGCTCAAAATCTTTACATTTATTGAGATTGTTCGATGAATTTTCTTTTATGTCTTTTTCTATAGACTTAAAAACTGCTTGCGATGTTGCCAAGTTTCCTGATGTAACTATAACAACTGTTCTATCACCTACGTCGTAAGTAAGCATTTTAGAATAAATGTTTACATTATCTAAACCAGCGTTTGTTCTTGAGTCAGAAGCTAACACAACGCCTTCATTAGTCTTAATACCTATACAATATGTCATGGTGAATTCTTATTTAAAAAACAGTAAATATTCAATTCTTAATTATCATATCTATTATCGAATTTGTGCATTTGATAAAGGCATCAAACTATTAAGAATTATAAAATGGTAAATTTGTGGAAAAAATACGATTCTAAAAAAACTTATGACGAGTACTTAAACTCTGACCATAAGTTGCGTAAGCAAGCTGTTATTATCTCTCACATTTTAGAGAGACATGGCATCAAGAAGTTAAATGAAATTGAAAAGAACTGCGCAAGTACAATAAATGCTAGGGGAATAAATTTTAGAGTTTATTCATCAGGAAAAAAACTCCAAGAAAAAAAGTGGCCTTTAGATATCATTCCTAGAATTATTCTAAAAAAAGATTGGGCTAAGGTTTCAAAAGGACTACTTCAAAGGGTAAAAGCGCTTAACCTTTTTATAGACGATGTTTACAACGACAGAAAAATTTTTAAAGATAATATTATTCCTGAAGATTTAGTTTTTAATTCTCCATTTTATCTAAGAGAGTGCTATGGTTTTTCACCAAAATATAAAGCTTGGTCCAACATTTCAGGAATTGATTTAATAAGAAATATCAATGGTGAGTTCATGGTTCTAGAAGATAACTTACGTGTTCCATCAGGAGTTTCTTACATGCTTGAAAACCGAATGGTAATGCGAGATGTCTTTCCTGAATTATTTACAAAATATAAAGTTTCTTCAGTTCATCAATATCCAAATAAATTATATCACTGTATGCTTGAATGTGTCCCTCGAAAAACAAGAAACCCACATATGTGTGTTTTAACTCCAGGAAGATATAACTCAGCTTATTTCGAACATAGATTTTTAGCAGAACAAATGGGTATCGCACTTGTAGAGGGAAAAGATTTATTTGTTGAAAAAGATTTTGTCTATATGAAAACTGTTACAGGCCCTATGAAAGTTGATTGTATTTATAGAAGAATAGATGACAACTTCTTAGATCCAAAAGTATTTTATAAACACTCTTTGCTGGGAGTACCCGGTTTATTCAAATGTTGGCGTAAAGGTAATGTTGGTATTATAAACGCACCTGGAACAGGAATAGCAGACGACAAAGCTATATACTCATATGTTGATAAAATGATTAAATTTTATTTAGACGAGGAACCAAAACTAAAACAAGTCCAAACTTTTTTGTGTAGAAAGAAAATCCACAAAGATCATGTTATCGAAAATATTTCTAAATTAGTCGTAAAACCTACCAATGGATCGGGCGGAAATGGAATATTGATTGGTCCTAAAGCCTCAAAGGAAGAAAGAGAAAATATGATAGATAAAATTAAAGCTAAACCTTTCGATTATATTGCACAACCTTTAGAAATTTTATCCACTAACCCTACAATTGCTGAAGAAGGTATTGAGCCAAGACATTTAGACCTAAGACCATTTGTATTAACTGGTAAAAAAACCTGGGTTACTACAGGTGGACTCACTAGAGTAGCTCTTAAAAAAGGAAGCACTATTGTAAACAGCTCTCAAGGTGGTGGCTCTAAAGATACTATGGTTATTGAAAAATAAATTATTTAACAACTCTTAAAAGAAGCGTACATATTTCTTATTAAATCAAAGTATAAATCTTTTCCTGGATCAAGAGTTGCTCCTAATGGATCTATAACTCCAGTCTTAATATTGGTATCTTTTGCAACTGCTTTTATAATATCTGGATTAAATTGAGGTTCTGAAAATACGCAAGTTACTTTTTCATGTTCAATTATTTCTCTGATTTCAGCCAATTGCTCAGCTCCTGGTAATACATCTGTATTAACTGTAAAAGCTCCCAAAACATTTACATTAAATCTTTTTTCAAAATACTGGTAGGCATCATGGAATACAATAGATTTAAAATCTCCTTTTAGCTCAGATTTAACTTTTTTTGTAAGATTGTCTAAAGCTTTATGAGCCTTCTTTAAATTAGCTTTATAAGCAGATGCATTGTTTGGATCTTTTTCAATTAAATGCTCTGCCATCTCACTTAAGATTGCTTTTGCGTTTATTGGATCAAGCCAAATATGCGGATCGTGTTCGCCGTGAGCATGCTCGTGATGATCATCATGTTTATCCTCTTTATGACCATGTTCTTTATGATCATCATGTTTATCCTCTTTATGACCATGTTCTTTATGATCATCATGTTTATCCTCTTTATGACCATGTTCTTTATGATCATCGTGTCCGTGATCATCATGCCCTTCGAATATGTTTCTTTCTCTGAATTCTAATTTTTTTACACCCTTGATTTCCATTAATTCTATTTTTTCAGCTTTTTTTGCTATTGATTTTAATGGTTTTTCTAAAAAAGTTTCTAAGTCTTCGCCAACCCAAAATATTAAGTCAGCATTTTGCAACATTTTAGCGTGTGATGGTTTTAATGCAAATCCATGTGGAGAATTATATCCATCAACAATTAAATCTGGTTTACCCACTCCATCCATCAAATAACTAGCTAGTGAATGTATTGGTTTAATAGAAGCCACAACTTTAATTTCTGCATTGGCAGAAAAACTTAGAGTTAATGTAAAAAATAAAGTAATTGTAAGCTTAATAAATTTGTTTATCATAGTGTTATAATATAACGTCTGTTATAATATAACATATTTGAGGTCAAGGTTTTTAATATGGAAAATAAAAATAAAGTTCTACTAAAGGTTGAAAATGCTGGCGTTTCTATAAATGACAAATCTTTAGTTAAAGGAGTTTCATTTGAGATTAAACAAGGTGAGATAGTCACTTTGATAGGTCCAAATGGCTCTGGGAAATCAACAACAGCAAAAATTGCTTTAGGAATTTATAAAAAGATAGATGGCAAAGTTAAAAAATATACTGACAAAATTGGATACGTGCCTCAAAAAATTTCAATAGATTGGACCTTGCCAATAAGAGTATTGGATTTTATGACTTTGACAGAAGAATTAACTCAAGATCAAATTAATATTGCTTTAAATTTAACTGGTGTTGAACACCTAAAAAATAAAAGTTTAAGTAATTTATCTGGAGGAGAGTTCCAAAGAGTTTTGATAGCAAGAGCTATTTCTAAAAAACCAGAATTATTAGTTCTTGATGAGCCAGTACAAGGTGTTGATTTTAAAGGTGAAATTGCTCTATATGAATTAATCAAACAAATTTCAGAAAAAATGAAATGTGGAATTCTTTTAATTTCACATGATCTACATGTAGTAATGTCTGCAACTGATTTTGTATTATGTTTAAATGGACATGTATGTTGTTCTGGAGCACCTCATAAAGTCGTTAAAGACAGTAAATATAAGGAATTGTTCGGAGATAGAGCTTCCAATATCTTATCTTTATATGAGCATAAACATGATCATACTCACTCTCAAGATGGAACAGTAGATCAAAAATAATATGCTTAATGATTTTTTTATAAGAGCTTTACTTGCAGGAATTGGAATAGCTTTAATAACAGGTCCAATAGGATGCTTTGTAATTTGGAGAAGATTGTCTTTTTTTGCAGGTACACTTGCGCATTCAGCTTTATTAGGTGTAACTATGGCTTTGGTATTTGAACTTAATATTGCTTTTTCAGTTTTTTTAATATCAGCAGTTTTAGCAATTTTTCTCCTTCAATTACAAACTAAAACAAATCTTCCTAACGATGCTTTGTTAGGTTTATTAGCCCATTCATCGCTAGCAATAGGACTTGTAATTATTGGATTTTTAACAACTATTAGATTTGATGTTATGGGTTTGTTATTTGGCGATATATTAGCTGTAAGTCAAAGTGATTTGTTATTAATTTGGGGTGGTGGCGTATTTATTTTAATAATTTTAAAGATTATTTGGAAACCTTTGTTTGCTTCCACAATAAATTATGATTTAGCTAAAGCAGAAGGGATGAACCCTGATAGGTATAATGCAATATTCACAATTTTGATGGCAGCAATAATTGCTATTTCAATTAAAATAGTCGGACTTCTTTTAATAACTGGAATGCTAATAATTCCCGCAGCTCTTGCAAGAAATATATCTAACAATCCATTACAGATGGTTATTTTATCGACAATTGGAGGACTATTATCTATTTTAATAGGATTATTTTCTTCTTTAGAATTTAATACCGCATCAGGTCCATCAATAATAACCGCAGCTTTAATACTTTTTTGTTTTTCACTTTTAAAGTTTAAAAAATATTCCGAATTGAAAAAATGATAATTAATTAGTAAATTATATTTATGGCAAGAGCACAAACACTTTCTAGAAACCAACAAATAGTTTTAGATATTATTGAGAAGGCAAAAGGTCCTTTAAAAGCTTATTCCATATTATTTAATGTACAAAAAAAAGGAATTAAAGCCCCTCAACAAATTTATCGAGCATTGGATAAGTTGATTGGAATGGGAAAAATTCATAAAATAGAAAGTAAAAATGCTTTTGTTGCATGCAGAAGCTCAGATTGTGAAATTTCAAAAGCAACAGCATTTTCAATTTGTGAAAGTTGCGAAATGGTTGATGAGATCAGCGATACCAAACTTTCAAAATATTTATCAGGTTTTAATCATAAAAAAGGAATGAAATTTAAAAGATTTAATTTAGAATTTTTTGGTATTTGCAAAAAGTGTAAAAAAGATTAGATCACCTAAAGAACATTTCTGCGACAAAACTCTCTTTTCATTAAAATTTTTTATAATTTAATATAATTATAACAGAAGGATAATTATGAAATTATTTAAAACATTATTTACTATAGTTTTTATTTCAGCGTTAAGCTTATCAACAAACGCAAAAGAAATAAAAATGGGTAAAGCTGATTGGGATACAGGTTATTTCCAAGCAGAAGTTTATAAAAAAGCACTAGAAAAAATGGGTTATAAAGTTACTGGCCCAACTGTTATGAAACCACAAGTTTTCTATGTTGCGGCAGCAGCAGGAGATATGGATCTTTGGGTTAATGGGTGGTTTGGAAACCATGACTCATATGTTAAAGAGGCAATGGGCAAGGTAAAACCTGTAGGCTATGTCGCAAAAAGTGGTGGCTTGCAAGGTTACTTAATTGATAAAAAAACTGCAGACAAATTTAATATAAAATCTGTAATGGACATAAAAAACCACGCCAAAGAGTTTGACTCAAACGGCGATGGTAAAGCAGATATGGTTGCTTGTCATCCAGGATGGGGTTGTGAAAAAATTATATCAAGACATTTTGAAGAGCTTGGTCTGGGTGAATTTATTAATCCAATAAAAGCAGATTATTCAGCTGCTATGGCAGACATAATTTCAAGATATAAAAACGGTAAATCAGTATTATTTTATACTTGGACTCCTAATTGGACAGTTGGAACTTTAAAATTAGGAGAAGATGTAGTTTGGATCGAAGCTCCTTTTAGCGAAACAAAAGTTGTAAGTGTACCAAATGCAACAAAGTCAAAACTTAATATGGGATTTGGTTTAAACGACATTAGACCAGCTGCAAATGTTGATTTTTTAAAAGCTAATCCAAAAGTAGAAAAGTTTTTAAAAAAGGCATCTATACCTTTAGCAGATATTGCTGCTCAAAACTTAAAAATGAATAAGGGTGAGAAAAGCGAAAAAGCAATAAAGAAACACGCTGAAGAATGGATCAAATCAAATCAAAAAACTTTTAATAGTTGGATAAATTAAAAAAAAATTAGCAAATAGGAAATTATGCGCACGTAAGTGCGCATATAAGACATATCTCACTTTTTAGTTGTATTACGGTTACATTAAAATTCTTTACATGTTAAAATTTTTTCGAATTTAGGAGGAAATATGAGATATTTAAAACATTTAGTATCAATAATTGCAGCTCTTACTATTAGTAGTGCTGTATACGCCAATGAGATCAAGATGGGTAAGGCAGACTGGGATACAGGCTATTTTCAGGCTGAGATCTATAAGGCGGCTCTTGAAAAAATGGGTTACAAAGTTTCAGGCCCAACTGTAATGAAACCTCAGGTGTTTTATGTAGCAGCAACATCAGGTGATGTTGATTTATGGGTGAACGGCTGGTTCGGCACACATGATGGTTACATATCAGAGTCTAAAGGGAAAGTTAAACCAGTTGGCTATGTAATGAAGGGTGGAGGAGCCCAAGGTTACCTAATTGATAAAAAATCAGCAGATAAATTTGGTATCAAAAGCGTAATGGATATCAAAAAACACGCTAAAGAGTTTGACTCTAATGGTGACGGAAAAGCAGATATGGTTGCTTGCCCTCCAGGCTGGGGTTGTGAAAAACAAATCACAAAACACTTTGATGAGCTTGGATTAGGTGATTTTATCAATCCAGTAAAAGCAGACTACTCAGCTTCAATGGCAGATGCAGTGTCTAAATACAAAAATGGAAAATCAATTCTATTTTATACATGGACACCTAACTGGACTGTTGGTGCTTTAAAACTTGGTAAAGATGTAGTTTGGATCGAAGTTCCATACAGTAAAACAAAACCAACTAAGATCGCTAATGCTACAAAGTCTAAAGTAAATTTAGGTTTTGGCGCTGATGATATCAGACCAGCAGCAAATGTAGATTTTCTTAAAGCAAATCCAAAAGTAGAGAAGATGCTTAAAAAAGCTTCTATACCTCTTGGAGATATTGCTGCTCAAAACTTAAAAATGAATAAGGGTGAGAAAAGCGAAAAAGCTATTAAGAAACACGCAGCTGAATGGATTAAAGCTAATCAAAGCACATTTGATAGTTGGATCAAGTAAGGGTTCAGGTTAATTTTAATGAGTTTAAAATTAGCCCCTTCAGATTACGAAATATACATTCCATTAGGTGAATGGATAGAAGGAAATATTAAAGAGTGGTTATTTGAACAACGGCCACTCTTTAAAAAAGTTTCAGCCCCAATAGACACTGTTTTAAATAGTTTAGACTCTCTTTTTAATTTTATTCCATTTCCAATAATTCTTTTAATATTTGTTTTTTTTGCTTATAGAACCAACGGTATAAAGTTTGCGATCTTTTCTTTTGTAAGTTTAGTTTTTATAGATTTAGTTGACCTTTGGTCTGAAAGCATGACTACGCTTGCTATGATATTTACCGCAGTTTTATTTTGTATGTTAATTGGTATTCCTTTAGGAATTCTGGCTTCTAGAAGTAATACATTTGAAATTATTTTGCGTCCTGTGTTAGATATAATGCAAACCATACCAAGTTTTGTTTATTTGATTCCTGTTGTTATGCTTTTTGGTGTTGGATTAACGCCAGGTGTTGTGGCAACAATTATATTCGCACTTCCACCAATAATTCGTTTAACTAATTTGGGTATTAGACAAGTTGGCAAAGGTTTTAAAGAAGCTGGTTCAAGTTTAGGATTAACAAGGTTTCTAATACTTTTAAAAATTGAAATACCTTTATCTTTAAAAACTATAATGGCGGGTGTTAATCAAACGTTAATGTTAGCTTTATCTATGGTAGTTATTGCAGCTTTGATTGGGGCTGGAGGTTTAGGTTTAACTGTTTATATCGCTTTAGGTAGATTAGATGTTGGCTCAGCAGTTATTGGAGGAACAGGTATAGTTATTTTAGCAATTATATTAGATAGAATAACTCAGAAAATAATTAAAACTCGCTAACGAAACCAGTTATTTTTAGAGCAAAAACAATTAAAAAAAATAAAACAGTCCATCCAAAAAACTGAATAATAATTGTTAACTTGGGCCCTTTATCTATACCCTTCCAAGACATAAAAGTATATGTAGTGAAAATTGACAAAATGAGGAGAAGAAGAAAATTGGTTAAATTCATTTTTAAATTTTATTTTAATTTCATATAACTTAAATCATTTTATTATTTTTTCCAATTTATTTGATAAATAATTATAGACTTTAATTGAGCCATTGGGATTAAGGTGTAATTCATCATAAAAATCATCATAATCTAAATTAATCTCTTTTGCTAAATTTATACATTTTAAACTTTCATTTTTACAATGCTTCATTATTGCATTTGCTGCAGAAAATAACTCTGAATTAATTCCATATCCTGATATTTGAGTTATATAAATTGGATCTGCATTCGACTCTCTCACTTTATTTGTTAGAATATTTAATAATGAAATATACCTGTTAACAAATAATTTATTAACTTCATTTTTTTCACTAAATTCTTCAAAGGTTATAAACTTTCTTTCAGATCTTTCTCCATAAACCACACCATCTTTATTGACTATATTTGCTCCTTTTTCAAAATTGTATTTAAAATATAAAGCAGCTTTTATAAGACGGAATTTTCCATAAAAAAAGGAATTAGACTCTAAGTATTCTCTTAAATTACCACGGGAGCTAGATTCTCTAAATTCATCAACTGGCTTATTTTTATAATTAAGTAAATTTTTATCATTAATACCCAAATAAAAAATATAAAATTTTGGATTTAGTTCCTCAATTTTATTAAACCAAAAATCAAAAGAATTTATATGACCATTAATTGATAGCCCATCAACTCCTGCATTTACAATTTTTTTATCCTTAAAAAAAGTATCTAAATTATTTACAATCGTGTCTTCGAATTTTAAAAATTTTTGATTAGTAGTCGAACCACCTGTAAAAACTACATCAATTTTACCTACGTCTACTGGATTTTTACCATATCTAAATGCGTTCGTATCCCTTTTGTATAATGACTCTCCTTTATAATTAGAAAAACTAAATTTATAAACTCTATAAATATTTCTTTCTGAAGATAAACGATAAGAAAAATTGTTCTTAAACCAGTTCCCAAAAAAAAGCTCAATAAAAACTAATAAGCTTAAAAATATAAAAATATTAATTATAATAATTTTTAGAAAATATAAGATTTTCAAATTATCTTTGGTTTAAAAGCATTACTTCTCTGACTTCAGCACCTCTATATTTTGATAAAGGTCTAATTAGTTTATTAGAAGCATGTTGTTCCATAATATGTGCTGACCAGCCAGTTATTCTAGACATCACAAAAATTGGAGTATAAAAATCAATATCTATTCCCATCATGTAATATGTAGGGCCACAAGGGAAGTCTACATTTGGGTGAATATTCTTTTTTTCCAACATAACCTTCTCTAAAATTTCATACATTCTTGTATATTTTTCTTTTTTTAAAAGTTTAGCTACTTTGAACATATAGTGTTTCATCGTTGGTACTCTAGAGTCCCCAGTACGATAAACTCTGTGCCCAAATCCCATTACAACTTTCTTTTTATTTAACGCGTTTTCAATCCAAGACTTTGCCTTCTCTGGTTTTCCTATCTCTTTCATCATATGCATTACAGCTTCATTTGCCCCACCATGTAATGGACCTTTTAAAGAAGCTATAGCTCCAGTGATTGCTCCATGTAGATCTGACAAACTTGAAGTAATTGTTCTTGCTGTGAAAGTCGAAACGTTAAAACTGTGTTCAGCATATAAAATTAAAGAAATATCAAATGCTCTAACTATCTCTTTATCGGGGACTTTATTGAACATCATTTTAAAAAAATTTTCTGAGAAAGATAAATTTTTACTAGGGGAAATTATACTTTTGCCCTTTCTAGATCTAAAATAAGCAGCAACTGCAGTAGGAGTTTTAGCAAATATTCTCATTGCTTTTCTCATATTTGCTTTAGGTGAATTGTCTTTAGTATCTTTATCTTCTAGCGCCATTAAACTTACACAAGTTCTAATCACATCCATAGGATGTGCATTTTTTGGCATCTTTTTAATATCGCTTAATATTTGTTTTGAAAGTTTTCTCTCAGATCTCTCTTGTTTGATAAATTTTTTAAGCTGATTTTTATTTGGAAGCTCACCATTAAGAACTAGATATGCAACTTCCTCAAAATCACATTTATCACAAAGTTCTTGAACTGTGTATCCTCTATATGTGAGCGCACTTAACTCTGGCACTACATGAGATATTGTTGTTTCATCAACAACTATACCAAGTAAACCTTTTTTAATTTCTTCACTCATTATTCATGCCCTTCTGTAGAAAAATCTGTAATTTTTTTATCTGGCGTATTGTATTTCTCATATTCTACTAACTCGTACAACCTTTTTCTAGTCTGCATTTTGTCAATAATATTGTTTTGATGGCCATCATTAAATATTGATTTTAAACCTATTTCGACATTTTGCATTGCTAGTCTTTGTGTGCTTACTGGATAGATTACTAGGTTGTAACCTAAACTTTCTAATTGTTTTTTATCCAATAATTTAGATTTTCCAAACTCTGTCATATTAGCCAACAAATATCCTTTAGCTATCTTTCTAACTTTTTCGAATTCACTTTCATCTTTCATAGCTTCAGGAAAAATCATATCTGCTCCTGCATCTTCGTAAGCTTTGACTCTCTCTAGTGTTTTATCTAAACCTTCAACAGAATTAGCATCTGTTCTAGCTATAATTAAAAAATTTTTATCTTTTCTAGCCTTTACGGAATCTTGAATTTTCCTTACCATTTCTTCTTTAGATACAAGTTCTTTATTATCTAAGTGGCCGCATCTTTTTTCAGCTATTTGGTCTTCTAAATGACATCCAGCTAAACCTTTATTTTCAAAAACCTCAATCGTTTTTTTACAATTTCCAAATCCTGTATCAATATCAACTATTGTTGGAAGATCAGTAACTCTCGATATTTGATTACTTCGATTGCTAACTTGATCTAGTGTTGTTAAACCGATATCTGGTAAACCTAGATCATTAGACATAACTCCCCCTGAAACATAAACTCCATCAAAACCAATTTCAGCTATAAGCTTTGCACAAAGTGGGTTATATGCACCTGGAAATCTTAATAATTTTTTTGATTTTAAACCTTTAATTAAATCTGAACGTTTTTCTGATACTGTTTTTTTAGTAAAATGCATTCGAAAGGATTTATATTAGAGCACGGTCTAAAAATCAAAGATTATTTAATAAGTATAAATAGTCCAGTTAAAACTAATAAAACGGCTAGCAAATATTCGATAATTTTTTTTATTTTTGGATTTTTTATAAATCTTCTTAAACCACTTCCAAACAAAGCCCATAAACTAATTGTTGGAAAACATATTACTGCAGCAGTAATTGTTACAAATGCAACACCAATAAAAATATTTTCTTCAGTAGGAAAGAAACCTGAAGCAACTGTAACAGCAATTGACCAAGCTTTTGGATTTATAAATTGAAATAAAGAAGCTTCATAAAATCTTAAAGGTCTACCTGTATCTTTCTGAACCATGCTAAAAGAACCAATCATTTTCCATCCTAAATAAACTAAATAAATAAAACATAAAATTTTCATATAAAATTGAACTTGAGGATAAATTAAAAATAAATTAGCTAAACCAAAACAAGTTAATCCGATTTGCAAAATATGACCTAAAGGAATTCCAATTAAATGGGGTAGAGTTCTTATAAAACCAAATTTCATTCCTGATGCAGTAAGCATCGCGTTATTTGGGCCCGGTGTAAAAAACATTGTAAAATAAAAAGCTGATAATGCTGAGAACAAAGCATAAGTAATCATAAATATTTTTCTATAACTTTGTCAAACCCAATGAAGTCAATAATTAATTCATCATGCTTAATTTCTTTTTCAGATTTTTCAGTATATCCATTTTTAACTAACACAAATGGTAAATTAGCATTATGAGCTGAATTGGCATCAACCTCACTATCACCAACCATAATTGTTTTTTTTAAATCTCCACCTATAATTTCAACAACATCAGTTAAATGTCTAGGATCAGGTTTATTGAATGAAAACGTGTCACAACCAGCAACATATTCAAAATATTTATACATGTCTAATTTCTTCAAAAGGTCTACAGCTAATTTTTCTTGTTTATTAGTACATACACCCAAAGAAATATTTTTATTTTTAGCCCAATTAAAAAACTCAATAGATCCTTTCAACGGTTGACTGTTTTGATCAATATTTTTTGAGTAATAATCAAGAAACTCTTTAGTCATTTCTTTTTTTGTTTTTTCATCTTTTATTTCCTCTTTAAAAGACCTTTGCATCATTACCCATGCACCTTTGCCTGCTAAAGATTTTATATCTGATAACTTTTTTTCAGCATGGCCAAATTTCCTCATGACATGATTGTGAGCTGCCATTAAATCTGGCGCAGTATTGACTATAGTACCGTCTAAATCAAAAAGAATTGTATAAATTTGAGTCATTTTAAAAGTATTAAAAAGAAATATTTTGTGACTTATTTCAGTTACATTATTAATGTAAAGAAATTTTTAATGAAAAGAAATAATAAATTGCATAAAGCGAATTCCTACAGACTTTCTCAAGAAGTTTTAAGAAATAAAGCTTTATCAAAAGGAGTAAATCTAATAGCTCCAGAGACAATTTTTTTATCAAAAGATACTTCATTTGGAAAGAACGTTACTGTTGAGCCGTATGTAGTTTTTGGGCCAAAAGTAAAAATTGGTAATAATTCACATATTAAATCTTTTAGCCACTTAGAAGGAACTAAAATTGAAAAAAATGTTGTTGTAGGTCCTTACGCAAGGTTAAGAGAGGGAACTGTTTTAAAAGAAAATTCTAAAATAGGTAATTTTGTTGAAACTAAAAAATCAAATATTAATAAAAATTCTAAAGTAAATCATTTATCATATATCGGTGATACATTTATCGGAAAAAATTCAAATATAGGTGCAGGGACGATTACTTGTAATTATGACGGTGTTAAAAAATCCAAAACTAAAATATCAGATAATGTTTTTATTGGATCTAATTCTTCCCTTGTTGCACCAGTCAATGTTAATAAAGATAGTATAGTTGGAGCTGGGTCTGTAATAACAAAGAATGTTAAGACAAAAACACTGGCTATAACTAGAGCTCCCCAAATTGAAATAAAAAACTATAAGAGAAAGAAAAAATAATGTGTGGAATAATTGGAATAGCTAGCAATAAACCTGTTTCAATAAATATAATTAATTCATTAAAAAAACTGGAATACAGGGGTTATGACTCTGCTGGTTTAGCGACTTTGACAGACAATACTATTAACGAAAAAAAATGTTCTGGAAGAGTGGAAGAATTAGAAAAAATTCTTTTTAAAACACCTTCTAATGGAAACATTGGC
The DNA here is from genome assembly GCA_902557785.1 of uncultured Pelagibacteraceae bacterium. Lineage (GTDB taxonomy): Bacteria > Pseudomonadota > Alphaproteobacteria > Pelagibacterales > Pelagibacteraceae > Pelagilacustribacter. Next base: position 21,554 of record CACEBP010000007.1, read on the forward strand.
ATTGGTCATGTTAGGTGGGCAACTCACGGAATTCCAAATTTAGTAAATGCACATCCTCATTCAACCGACCAAGTTTCAGTGGTTCATAATGGTATAATAGAAAATTCGGATGAGTTAAAAAAAGAACTAGAAGCTGAAGGAATATTATTTAAGTCTCAAACTGATACAGAAGTTGTAACATTATTGATTACAGAGGCATTAAAAAAAAACAACCCTTTGAACTCAGTTTTTAAAACTTTAAAAAAATTGAAAGGTAGTTTTGCTTTAGGAATAATTTTTAAAAATTTCTCAAATATTATTATTGGAGCAAGAAGAGGCAGCCCATTAGCCGTTGGATACTCAAAAGAAGAAAATTACATTGGTTCAGACTCGTATGCTTTAAAATCAATGACAAATAAAATTTCCTACCTAGATGATGGTGAGTTATGTTTATTAACAAAAGATGAAGTTAGTTTTTATGATGCAAATCTTAAAAAGATAAATAAAAAAATTCTTACAATGTCAGAAAATGATACTTCAACTGATAAAGGTGAATTTAAACATTTTATGATTAAAGAAATTGTAGAACAGCCTGATACTGTAAGAAATTGTATAGATGAGTACGTTGATAGTCTTAAAAAAAATATTAATATTTTTAATTTTCCAATAGAACCACAAAAAATAAATAAAATTATACTAATAGGCTGTGGCACTGCTTATAATTCATGTTTGACAGCAAAATATTGGTTCGAGGAATTAACCTCTATAGATATTGAGATAGATATCGCTTCTGAATTTAGGTATAGAAAATTAAAGTTCGACTCTAACAACCTTTATATTTTTGTCTCTCAATCAGGAGAAACAGCTGATACCGCAGCAGCTCTAGATATATGTAAAAAAAATAACGTTAAAACTTGTTCAATAGTTAACGTAATTGAAAGTACGATTGCTAGAAATTCTGATTGGGTTTTACCTATTCATGCCGGTATAGAAATCGGAGTCGCATCAACTAAAGCATTTTTAGGCCAACTAACAGTGCTTTATATTTTGTGTTTAAAATTAGCTTTTATAAGAAAAGATATTGATGAAAAGACCTACATAAAAAAAATAAGTAATTTAAAAAAACTACCTGAAGCAATTAAAAGATGTATTAAAAACGATAGCAATGTGCAACTCATGGCAAAAGAATTCGCTTCAGCTAAAGGATCAATGTTCTTAGGAAGAGGGTCTTCATTTCCTATAGCTTTAGAAGGAGCGTTAAAACTAAAAGAATTATCATACTTGCACGCAGAGGGTTATCCAGCTGGCGAAATGAAACACGGACCTTTAGCTTTAATTGAAGAGGGTTTGCCGGTAATAGTTATTGCACCAAAAGACAAATACTTTGAAAAAACTATTTCAAATATGCAAGAAGTTATAGCAAGAGGAGGAAAAATACTCTTTATCACAGATCAAAAAAAAGAATCTTTGAATGAAAATATAAGATTTGGTTTTAGAGTTCCGCATATTGATAACTTATTATCACCAATGCTATTAACATTACCATTACAAATGCTAGCCTATCATGTTGCTTTATTAAAAAATTGTGATGTTGACAAACCTAGAAATTTAGCAAAATCAGTAACAGTAGAATAAAATGAAATCTAATTACAAGGCTATGCTTTTGTCATGTATTGATCCAAGATTTCAACCAATTATTTATAATTATTTAAAAAAAAAGAAACTTACAGGAAAATATAGTTCTTTCACAATAGCTGGATCAGCTATAGGCGTTACAGCTAATAAATTTAAAAAATGGCATAAAACTTTTTGGGAAAATTTTGATACATCTGTTAAATTGCACAATATAAAAACACTAATAGTTATTAATCACCGAGATTGTGGAGCAGCGAAAATAATTAATGGAAAAAAAGAATTTTCAAAGCTTAATGAAACAAAAGTACACAAAAACTCTTTTCAAAAAATGAAAAAAATATTTAAGAAAAAATATCCAAAATTAAGCATTGAGTTAAAAATTATTTCATTAAATAGCAAAGTAGAAACATTTAGGTAAATAATTTGCTAATATTGTATTGAATATCTTTAATCAATACTCTATATATATCGCAAGTTGAATATGAAAAAATGGAATTTAAATAGTTGGGCAAGATTTCCTGCTAAACATCTACCTGTTTATCAGAATAAAGAGGAACTTGATTTAGTTTTAAGTAAAATTAAAAAATATCCTCCACTGGTTTTTGCCGGAGAATCTAGATCTCTAAAAAAATCTTTAGCTGAAGTAGCTGAGGGTAAAGCGTTTTTATTACAAGGTGGTGATTGTGCAGAGAGTTTTGCTGAATTTCATCCCGACAATATAAGAGATACTTTTAAAGTTCTTTTACAGATGTCTTTAGTTTTGACTGCCTCCGCTTCGGTGCCCGTTGTTAAAGTAGGTAGGATAGCTGGACAATTTTCTAAACCAAGAAGTGCTCCAACTGAAAAAAAAGATGGGAAGGAGTTGCCAAGTTATCTAGGTGACAATATTAATGGAACAGAATTTACAGAAAAAGCTAGAATTCCAGATGCAAAAAGATTATTTAGAGCATATTCACAATCAGCCTCAACACTAAATCTTTTAAGAGCTTTTTCACAAGGAGGTTTTGCTGATCTCAGACAAGTACATTTATGGAACTTAGGATTTATAAAAGATAAAACTAAAGGCAAATATAAAGAGATTGAAGATAAGATTAGTGATGCACTAGCTTTTATGGAAGCTTGTGGAATTAATTCAGATAACAATAGAAGATTAAGAACTGTAAATTTTTATACTTCACATGAAGCTTTACATCTACCATTCGAGGAGTCCATGACGCGTGTAGACTCAACAACTGGAGAATATCACGATACTTCAGCACATTTTGTATGGATTGGTGACAGAACAAGACAACCTGACGGAGCTCATGTAGAATTTTGCAGAGGTATAAAAAATCCAATAGGTCTTAAATGTGGTCCAACATTAAAACCAGAAGAATTAATTAATTTATGCAATATTCTTAATCCTGAAAATGAAGCTGGTAGATTAACTCTTATTTCAAGATTTGGAGCCGACAATGTTCAAAAATATTTACCAAAATTAATGCGGGCAATCAAAAAAGAAGGTCTTAAAGTTATTTGGTCTTGCGATCCTATGCATGGAAATACGATTAAAGCAGCTACAGGATTTAAAACTAGACCTTTTGAAAATGTTCTTAAAGAAGTAAAAAATTTCTTTGCAGTTAGTCACGCAGAAAAAAGTTATGCTGGTGGTTTGCATATCGAAATGACTGGTCAAAATGTAACTGAATGCACAGGTGGTGCACAAAAAATCTCTGAGAAAGATCTCTCCAGCAGATATAGAACACATTGTGATCCAAGATTAAATGCAGACCAAGCTTTAGAATTAGCTTTCTTAATTTCTGAAGAAATCAAGAAAAATTCAAAAATATCAAATAAAATTATTCAAGCTGCGTCTTAATAATTATTGTAATTATTAAGACCAAACCTTAAAAGAGAGGTAAGGTATTAATTATGGATGTAAAAAAAAGAGCGAAAATAATAATCGACTGGATAGACAACTATTGCAATAACACTTCTTATAAGCCAAAATCATTGGTAGTTGGAATATCGGGTGGAATAGACTCTTCTGTAGTTAGTACTTTATGTGCAAACACTGGTAGAAAAACAATTGTGTTAACAATGCCAATTAAACAAATCAAATCTCAACATGATTTGAGTTTGACACATGCTAAATGGTTAAAGCAAAAATATAAAAATGTTGAACACCATTTGTTGGAGATGGATAAAATCTTTAACTCATTTTCTCAAGTTTTAAATAAATTTGACAATGAGCATGGATATGCAAACTCAAGAGCAAGGTTGAGAATGGCGACTTTATACCAAGTAGCAGCAGCAAATAATGGAATTGTTGTTGGTACAGGTAACAAAGTCGAAGATTTTGGCGTTGGTTTTTATACTAAATATGGCGATGGTGGGGTTGATATCTCCCCTATAGCTGACTGTAACAAATCTCAAGTGTGGGAGCTAGGAAGACATCTTGGTGTGTCGGAAGAAATAATTAAGGCCCAACCCACTGATGGACTATGGGATGATGGAAGAAATGATGTAGAACAACTGGGAATGAGTTACGCAGATTTAGAGAAAGCTATGGAAAATAAAGACGATCCAAACTATCAAAAATATTTAGAAATAAGAGAGAAAAATTTACACAAGATGAATCCGATACCGGTATGTACATTTAATGAATAGCTTAAAATTAACAAATTCTCTCACAAGAAAAAAAGAAGTATTTAAACCAATTAACTTGGACAAAATTTCTTTATACGCATGCGGACCAACTGTTTATGATAACCCTCATGTTGGTAACGCAAGATCCTTAGTAGTCTTTGATACACTTTTTAGAGTATTGCAATTACTTTACGGAATTAAAAAAGTTTATTATGTAAGAAATATTACCGATGTAGATGATAAAATAATTGAAGCATCGAAAAATAAAAAAAAGTCAATTAACGATATTACTCAAGAAGTAACAAAAATATTTCACCAAAATTGTAAAAGCTTAAATTGTTTAAAACCATCTAAAGAACCTAAAGCAACCGAACACATAAAGGAAATGATAGAAATGACATCTTCGCTTATTGAAAAAAAATTTGCATATGTAAATGAAGGCCATGTATATTTTTCAGTTTCATCTTTTAAAAATTATGGAAAACTCTCAAATAAAAATTTAGAAGATTTGAAAGCGGGTAGTAGAGTAGAAATATCAAATCTTAAAAAAGATCCAATGGATTTTGTTTTGTGGAAGCCGTCAGCCGAAAAGGACCCTGGATGGAAGTCCCCTTGGGGCAGAGGTAGACCTGGATGGCATTTAGAATGTTCAGTCATGAGTGAAAAATACCTAGGAAAAAATTTTGATATTCATGGAGGTGGATTAGATTTAATTTTCCCACATCACGAAAATGAGATTGCGCAATCGTGTTGTAATAACTCTACAAGTAAATTTGCAAATTATTGGTTACATAACGGTTTTGTTACTATTGATAAAGAAAAAATGTCAAAATCTCTTGGAAATATAATAACTATTACTGATGCAGTTAATAAATATTCTGGCCAAGTTGTAAGACTTGCTTTATTAAGCGCTCATTATAGTCAACCATTAGATTGGAATGACGATTTATTAAATAATCAAAAAAATATTTTAGACAAATGGTACAAACTTTATGAAAAAAATTCAGAAGAAATTAAATTAGATTTAGTCGAGTCATTATTAGATGACTTAAATACAGCAGGATTTATTGCTAAAATTCACGAGCTTTACAATGAAGCAATAGCAGGGGACGATAAAAAAAAAGCATTATTTAATAGCGCTTGTCGATTACTTGGTCTATTCAATGTTCCTAAAGAAGAATGGCTAAGTTTAAAAAAGAAAAATATTAAGATTTCTGAAGAGCATATATTAAAAAAGATTCAAGAAAGAGCAAAAGCAAAAAATAATAGAAATTACGATTTAGCTGATAAAATAAGAAATGAACTTTTAGATGAGGGAATATTAATCGAGGATCAAAAAGAAAAAACTATTTGGAAATTCAAATGATCAAAGAAAAAATATATATTTTTGACACAACTTTAAGAGATGGTGCTCAAACTGAAGGGGTTGATTTTTCTGTAGAAGATAAAAATAAGATCGCAAAAGTATTATCTGAAATAGGTGTTGATTACATAGAAGGCGGTTGGCCTGGGGCAAATCCTGTTGATACTGAATTTTTTTCAAAACCTCTTAAATTGAATCAAAGTATTTTTACAGCTTTTGGAATGACCAAAAAAACTGGAAGAAGTGCCGATAATGATCCTTCAATATCCTCTTTAATAAATGCTTCTTGTCCTGCAATTTGTGTTGTGGGTAAGGCTTGGGATTTTCATGTAAAAACTGCCCTAGAAATCAAAAACGAAGATAACTTAGAAAATATAAAAGATACGGCTAAACATATAATTAAAAATGGAAAAGAATTTTTATTTGATGCAGAGCACTTCTTTGATGGTTTTAAATCCAATCCAGAATATGCGCTAGATTGTTTAAAAAGCGCTTATGATCAAGGAGCCAGATGGTTAATCCTTTGTGATACTAATGGAGGTACCTTACCTCACGAAGTAACTGAAATAGTCTCTAAAGTCACTAAAGTTATTCCTGGAAAAAATTTGGGTATCCACGCTCACAATGATACAGAAAATGCTGTATCAAATTCTTTAGCTGCTATTCAAGCTGGGGTAAGGCAAGTACAAGGAACTATAAATGGTTTAGGTGAGAGATGCGGTAATGCTAATTTAATGTCATTAATACCTACATTATCTTTAAAGAAATCTTTCGCTGATAAATTTGATATAAATATTAGCAAAGAAAAATTAAGCTCCCTAACGGAGTGCTCAAGATTATTAGATGAAATTTTGAATAGAAAACCAAATAAAAGTTTGCCCTATGTTGGAGCTTCTGCTTTTTCACATAAGGGCGGACTTCATGTATCTGCAGTCAAAAAAGATCCTAAAACTTATGAACATGTAGATCCAAAATCTATTGGAAATCACAGAAATATTATTATTTCAAATCAAGCAGGTCGTTCGAATATTCTATCAAGGTTGGAAGCTTACGGAGTAAAAATCAACTCTAAAGACATTAAAGTACAAAAAATTTTAGATGAAGTTAAAGAAAGAGAATTCAGTGGTTATTCCTATGATGGTGCCGACGCATCTTTTGAATTACTAGCTAACCGTTTATTAGGAAAAGTGCCCGAATATTTAAAAGTCGAGAGTTATGATGTAAGTGTTTCAAAATCAGATACAATATCTACTAAAGCTAATGTAGTTTTTTTAATTGATGGAAAGAAAATCAAATGTGAAGGTGAAGGAAATGGACCAGTTAATGCTTTAGACAATGCTATTAGATCTAATTTTAAAAAAGTGGAAAAATATTATAATTTTTTTTCAGATTTAAGATTACTAGACTATAAAGTAAGAATACTTAATACAGGAACAGAAGCGACTACCCGTGTTTTAATTGAGAGTACGGATAAAACTGGTAAAAGCTGGTTTACAGTTGGAGTTTCACCTAATATTATTGAAGCATCATTTAAAGCTTTAATCGATAGCTTGGATTACAAACTTTATAAAGAAAAAGCACCTGCAAACTTAAATGAAAAGTAAGTTTGGATTTATTCTTGTTAAGCCACAATTAGGAGAAAATATTGGAGCATGTGCACGTTCAATGAAAAATTTTGGTTTTTCAAAACTTTATATTGTTGACCCAAAGATAAATTTTCCAAATCATAAAACTAAAGCAACTTCGGTTGGTGCATATGATATTATAAAAAAAGCGAGAGTATTTAATAAAATTGAAAATGCAATTAATCCTTTTAATTTAATTATATCTTTAAGCGCAAGACGTAGAGACATTAATAAGAAGCATATTTCACTCAGTGAATTTCAAAACATTATCAAAAAAAAAAATTTAAATATTGGTTTAATGTTTGGTCCAGAGGCATCAGGTTTATCAAACAAAGATTTGTCATTTTCAAATTATATTTTCCAAATACCAACTTCATCTAAATTTAAATCTCTTAATTTATCTCATTCTTTAACACTAACGTGTTTTGAAATTTTCAAAGTGTTGAGTAAGAAAAAAATTAACAAAAAGACCTTAGACTTAAAATTATCATCAAAGTCTAAAATATTATCTGTAGTAAATCATCTAATAAGCCTTTTAGAAAAAAAAGATTTTTTTATACCCGAGGAGAAAAGACATTCAATGATATTAAATATTAATAATTTAATTTATAGATTAGAACCAAACGACAAAGAATTAAGGATTTTATCAAGTATTATAAGCACATTGAGTAAAAAATAGCCCTAAAGCTTAATTGACAAATCATTATCAAAGCTTATAACAACACAATTGTTAAATATGACAAAAAGACTTAAATCTAAACACAAAGTCGATCGAAGATTAAAAGCAAACATATGGGGTAGACCTAAGAGCCCATTTAATTCAAGAGCATACCCTCCTGGTCAACACGGTCAAAATAAAAAAGGAAAACCAACAGACTACGGAATACAATTACAAGCAAAACAAAAACTTAAAGCATATTACGGTAATATTAATGAACGACAATTTAGAAATATTTACAGAAAGGCTCTTTCTAAGAGAGGAGATACAACAGAAAATTTAATTGCTCTTTTAGAAAGTAGACTGGACACAGTAATCTACAGAGCAAAGTTTGCTCCAACAGTTTTCTCAGCAAGACAAATGATTAACCACGGTCACATTAAAGTAAATAAAAAAAGAGTTAATATTGCAAGTTATATTGTTAAGAGCTCAGACTTAATTGAAATTAGAGAAAAATCAAAAAAATTAACAGTTATAGACGGTTCATTACAAAGCAAAGAAAGAGAAGTTCCAGAATATATACAATTAGATGATAAAAATAAAACTGCAAAATTAGTTAGAGTACCAAAATTTGCAGAGGTTCCTTTTCCAGTAATAATGGAGCCAAGTTTAGTAATTGAATATTATTCAAGATAATAACTAAATAATATTAGATTATTTTTTTCTGTTTGTGTTATCAATAATAAAATGAATTCGATAAAAAAAAAGTTTTTGGTGGCTTTTTTATTTTTTTACTTTTTTATTGGTTCGTTTAACTCTCTCAATACTGGAATATCCTTCGACGAAAACTATGAGGAACTTAATTGGAATTTTCATGTAAATTTAGTAAAAGAGATTTCAAATTCAATTACAAATAAAAAAAAATTCAACAAAAGTAAATTCGATCAAGAGGTAAAAGGCTTTGTCGGGTACGGTATTGGGTTTCAATTGGTTTCACAGCCAATTCAATCTTTACTAAAAAATGTATTAATAAACGATAAAGATTTAGATCTTTATGGTGCAAAATTAGTATCAAAACATTTTGTTGTATTTTTATTTTTTTTTATATCAGGTATTTTTTTTTATCTAATTCTTAGGAAACTAATTAATAACGAAAATTTTTGCATATTTGGTATAATTTTATATTTAACATATCCATATTTGTTTGGTCAGGCAATGTTTAGTCCTAAGGATATTCCATTTATGTCTATATGGTTAATATGTACCTATTTAGTTTTCATTTTATTTGATAATCTGATTGAAGAAAAAAAAATAAGTTTAAAACTTATTTTATTAGTTTCATTAACCACTGCATATTTACTCTCTATTAGAATTGCTGGAATACTTATTTTTATTCAATACATTATTACATTATTAATATTTTTAAGTTTATACAAAATAGATTTAATATTTTTTTTTAAAAAATTTTTTAAAGAATTTTTATTTTTTATTTTATCTTTTTTATTTTTTATTTATTTGTTGTATCCGATTTTTTGGATAAATCCTCAGTTATTAGTTGAGACATTAAGAATTAATATAAGTCATTTTAATAATGTAGGTACAATGACACTTGGAGAAACTATGTACTCTAAAAATTTACCGGTCACTTATTTATTTATTTGGTTTAGTGTAAAAATACCTTTGCTAATCTTAATTGGATTAGTGACTTTACCTTTTATTGAAAAAAAAATTTTTGATAATAAAAAAAATTCCATTCTTTTTGGAAGCATTTTGTTAACAACAATAATAATTCCCTTTATTTTAGTTTTTAAAAAAGTTCATCTATATGATGAAATAAGACAAGTTATGTTTCTTGTTCCAATGATATTTGTTGTTGGTTTAGTCTCGTTATATACTTTTTCTAAAAATTTATTTTATATACTTGGGACTTTAACTCTAATCTTTTTTATTGCTGAAAATATAAAAATTAATCCATATCAGTACGTTTGGTTCAATCTTCCCTCAAGATATATTGATTTAACAAAAAATTTTGAACTTGAATATCAAGGTTTAAGCGGAAAAGAAATTTCAAAATATTTGAAAAATATTAATAATCAATCGACGTGTGTGTTAGCTAATCCTCTTCATAGTGTAAAACATTTTTTAAATGACACAGATTATAATTGTTTTGATAGTTGGCAAAAAATAGACACAGATTATAAAAGACCCTTTTTAGCAGTCCAGAATGTAAGAAATCTTAAGAAAAGCTCTCCATATAAATGTTTTACAATTTATGAATCTGGCTTTAAATTATTTTTTCATAAAGAAGAGATCATTACTGGCAGACTCTTAGAATGTAGATAAATGATTGGTTTAATTATTATCTTCTAGAAAAATATGACTTATATTCGATTTGCTTGACCAAATTTTCTTATAATTTAAATTTTTCAAAAAATTAAATATTTTTGAATTAGATGTATCAATATCAGTTATTTCTATACAAATTACCCTTGGTTTATAAACATTAAAGTTTAAAGAACTGATTGCTTCATAATCTGCTCCCTCAACGTCTATATTAAGAAAGTCTATTTTAATTTCTTTGAAGCCATTTTTTTTTAAAATTGTATTTAATGAAAGTGCGGTTATTTCTTTTTCTTTAATTTTACCTTGCATTCTTTTTATAGAAATATCTTTCTTAGTAGTTGTTAATTGACTAAGTTTTTTTTGATAATAAAAAGTTGTTTTACCATCATTTTCAGAAACTGCAGAATTGATATTAATATCATCTGGTCTAATATAATTAAATAATTCTATAGAGTATTTACTCAAGTCAATGTTAATACCTCGCCATCCTTTTTTGTATAATAAGTATGTATTATTAAGATGAAGTGGATGGTAACAACCAGCATCGACATAAAAACCATTTTTTACTTCTTTCAAAGTATTGAGAATAATTAAGTCCTCTCCTTCCATAGAGTAAGATTTTTTTTTGATTAAATATTTATGTTTTATGTAGATATTATGAAATAATTTTAATTTATAAAAAAATTCTTTTATATATTTACTCAACGCTATTTAATTCACTTTTAATTTTTTTAATGAAATCATTAATTAAAATTCTTTCATCATCTTTAAGATAATTTTCTTTTTCTACAGCTTTTCTCATTTCATTTTTGATAGTGTTTACCATTTCTTTTCTTCCATCTTTAGTCAGCAAGATATCAGTTTGTGAACTAATCTTATTAAGTGTTTTACCTATAGTGAATTCGAATACTATAATTAGAGCTACTATAGCAATAATAGTTTTATAAATATAATTTCTCATAAGAAACTTTATAAAATTTTCTTCTCAACTAATATTTTTTTAAGTTCACCTTTTTCAAACATTTCCTTAACAATATCACAACCACCAATAAATTCTTTTTTAACATATAGCTGAGGTATTGTTGGCCAATCGCTAAATTCTTTTATATCTCTTCTTAAATCTTCATCCTCAAGAACATTTACCCCTTTAAATTTTACATTTAAATGTTTTAAGACATTAGATACAGCCATAGAAAATCCACATTGTGGAGAGTCTGGCGTGCCTTTCATAAATAAACAGACATCATTTTCACTAATTAAATCCTCTATTTTTTTTTTATTCATTCTTTCCCTTCAGTAGTAATTGATAATGCGTGTAGTTCATTTCCCATTTTACCTTTTAAGGATTTATATACAAGTTTGTGTTGCTCAATTTTGCTTATATTATTAAATTTTGAGGATTTAATAGTAGCTGAATAATGATTATTATCACCCATTAAATCTTTAATTTCAATAGTGGCATCTGGAATAGACTCTATAATTAATTTTTTTATTTCATCTTTAGGTATTGGCATCAATAACTATTATACCATGCATTATTAATTTTAAATAAGTCTTTGGTGCTAATTTTTAACTCACCTTCAATCTCAAAATGATCTTTTTGTGTAAAGCCTATATTTTCATAATAAACATCATTGTCTTTTAAGATTTTTTCAACTTTAGGTAAATTTTTGGTGTCTATTTCTATAATGTATCTTGCTTGATCTTCTCCAAAAAAGTATTTCATTAAATTTGTCAAGTTCTTAGGTTTTTGTATTTTAACCCCATAATTTGAACCTATAGACATTTCAGATAAAGCTGTGATTAATCCACCGCTTGATACATCATGAGAAGATAATATATAATTTTTCTCAATTAGGTTTAATAAATTTTCTCCATTATTTTTTTCATTTAAAAGATTTACCTCTGGCGGAAGACCATCAATTATTGAATAATTTTCTCTCAAAAAACAACTCTGTTCAAGATGACCAAATGTTTTTCCTATAAGCACCAACGTACTATTCTCTTTTTTAAATTCATGATTTAAAGGTTTCGACAATTTTTTAATTAAACCAACACCTCCTATGACGGGAGTCGGATAGATATTCTTTTTATTTGTACCGTTGTAAAATGATACATTGCCTGAAACCACAGGATAATTTAAGAATTCACAAGCTTGTTTTATTCCCTCTAAACATTCCGCAAATTCGCCCATTATTTCATTATTTTCTGGATTACCAAAGTTTAAGCAATTTGTAATTGCTAAAGGTTTTGCGCCAACTGCAATTAAATTTCTCCAGTTTTCACATACAATTTGCTTACCTCCCAATATCGGATGTGATTTACAATAATTTGCTGATGAGTCTACAGAAACAGCAATTGCTTTATCTTTATTATGAATTCGCACAATTGCAGCATCTGAACCAGATTTTTGGACAGTATCACACATAACATTTTGGTCAAATTGATCAGTTATCCAACTTTTATTTGAATGATTTGGTGAAGATAATATTTTTATTAAAGCATCTTCTATTTTTATTTTTTTAAGTTTTTTTAAATTGATCTCATTTTTTTGTGGTTTTCTTTTAGACCATTTCCTATCATATATAGGCGCTTTAGATGCAAGAGCTTCAATTGGAATTTCACCTACAATTTTATTTTTAAATTTTAATGTCAAGTTATTTGTATTAGTTGTTTTTCCAATAATTACAAAATCTAAATCCCATTTATCAAAAATTTTTTTTGCATTTTTTTCTTTATGATCTTCAAGAATAATTAACATCCTCTCCTGACTTTCGGATAACATCATTTCATATGGCGTCATATTTTCTTCTCGACAGGGAACTTTTTCTAAATCAAGCTCTATCCCTAAATCTCCTTTAGATGCCATCTCAACACTCGAAGAGGTTAATCCTGCAGCACCCATGTCTTGTATAGATATGATTGAATTATCTTTCATTAATTCTAAACAAGCTTCTAAAAGAAGTTTTTCAGTAAAAGGGTCACCTACTTGAACAGTAGGTTTTTTTTCCTCAGAATTTTCATCAAATTCAGCTGATGCCATTGATGCTCCGTGGATACCATCTCTACCAGTTTTTGAACCAACATATACTACAGATTTATTAATTCCTTTTGCTTTTGAATAAAAAATTTTATCTTTTTTTGCGTGTCCAACAGCCATTGCATTGACTAAAATATTCTCGTTATAAGTTTCATTAAATTTTGTCTCACCTGCTACAGTCGGTATTCCAATACAATTACCGTAGCCACCAATTCCAGATACAACGCCGTTGAGCAAACTTTTTGTTTTTGGGTGCTTTGGTGAACCAAAATGAATTGAATTCAATAAAGCTATTGGCCTTGCGCCCATAGTAAAAACATCTCTTAATATTCCCCCAACTCCAGTTGCAGCACCTTGATATGGCTCAATAAAAGAGGGGTGGTTATGACTTTCAATTTTAAATATTATTGCATCATCATCACCTATATCAATCACGCCTGCATTTTCTCCTGGACCTTGAATAACTTGTTTTCCTTTTGTTGGTAATTTTTTAAGATGAATTCTAGAGGATTTGTAAGAGCAATGTTCATTCCACATTGCTGAGAATACCCCTAGTTCAAGTAAATTGGGTTCTCTCTTAATTAATTTTTTTATTATTTTAAATTCTTCAAGTTTTAACCCATGTTTTTCAATAATTTGGTTAGTAATTTTCATTTTAATTAAGCAAACTTGAAAATAAATTCACTCCATCTTTATTTGAAGTTAATTCATCAACCATTCTTTCTGGATGAGGCATCATTCCTAAAATATTTCTTTTAGAATTATATATTCCTGCAATATTTTCTAATGACCCATTTGGATTTGACTCTTCACTGACATTACCTTTCTCGTCACAATATTTAAAAGCAATTAAACCTTCTTTAGTTAATTCTTCTAAATGTGTTTTATCTGTAAAAAAATTACCTTCATTATGAGCAATATTAATCTTTAAAATTTGATCTTTTTTATATTTTTTTGAAAAATTTGTCTGATTATTTATCACTTTTATATGAACGTCTTTATTAATAAACTTTAAATTCTTATTTCTTAATAAGGTTCCTTTTAAAAGACCAGTTTCAGTCAAAATTTGGAATCCATTACAAATGCCCAAAACCAAACATCCTTCATCAGCAGCTTTTATTACTTCATCGATAATTAAAGATTTTCCAGCTATAGCTCCAGATCTTAGATAATCCCCGTATGAGAAACCACCTGGTATAACTATTAAATCTGTTTTTGGTAAACTTGTATCTTTATGCCAAACCATTTGATTTTTAAACTGCATTTTTTCCAAAGCAACAGCGATATCCCTATCGCAATTGGAACCAGGAAAAACTATTACAGATGATTTCATTAAATTTTGGTTATTTTATAGTCTTCTATGATGAGATTAACTAAAAGTTTTTTGCACATCATATCAACTTTTTTTTCTGCTAAAGTTTGATCTTTATCCTCAACTTCAACTTCAAAATGTTTTCCTTGCCTAATACTTTTAAGATTATTCATTCCCATATTTATTAATGTGTTTTGAACAACTTTTCCTTGGGGATCAAGAACATCTTTTTTAAGAGTAACTGTTATAGAAAATTTCAATTTATTTTTTTTTAAATTTTATTGGAATAGTTTTACCGAAGTTAACTTCACTGATATTTGTCTCTTCAGGCATAATTCCTAATCTTCGTGCAACTTCTTGATAGCCTTGGATGATATTACCTAAATCTTTTCTAAATCTGTCTTTATCCAATTTTTTTTCAGTTTTAGAGTCCCATAGTCTACAAGTATCAGGACTAATTTCATCAGCTAAAACTATTTCCTTTTTTTCTGTGTCTTTATTCCATGTTTTTCCATATTCAATTTTAAAGTCTACAAGTTTAATTCCAATACCTCTGAATAAACCAATTAATATATCGTTAATTCTTAAAGTCATTTTATCAATTTCTTTAATATCTTCCTCTGTAGCCCATTCAAAAGAAAAAATATGCTCCTTTGAAATTAAAGGATCGTTTAAATCATCCTTTTTAAAACAGTATTCTAATAATGGTTTATTTAAAACAGTTCCTTCAGGTATTCCCAGTCTTTTTGTTAAAGAACCTGTTGCTATGTTTCTAACAATAAATTCAATTGGAAAGATTTCTGCTTTTTTAATTAGTTGTTCTCTCATATTTAATCTCTTAATGAAGTGGGTTTTTATTCCGCACTGTGAGAGGTTTGATAAGATATGTTCAGATATTCTATTGTTAAGTACACCTTTACCTTCAACACTGGATTTTTTTAAGTTATTAAAAGCCGTTGCATCATCTTTAAAATGTTGGATGATTAAATCTTTATCTTTTGTTCCATAAAGGATCTTGGCTTTACCTTCGTATAGTTTTTTCCCTTTATTCATTTGATTATTTTTTCAGACTTCTGTTAAAAATTATATTAATTCTTTTTGTATGGTAACTAAAATCAAATAGTTTTTTAAGTTTATTAACAGGTATTTTATTTGTAATTTTTTTGTCAGAGATAATTTTGTTATAGAATGAGGAATTTTCTTTCCAAGAAAGCATCGCATTTTTTTGAACAATTTTATAAGACTCTTCTCTAGTAAAGCCCGCTGTAGTCAACTCTAAAAGAACTCTTTGAGAAAAAAATATACCATTTGTTATATCTAGGTTTTTTTTCATATTTTTGGTGTAAATATTTAAATTTTTAATTATATTACACATTCTATGTAATGCAAAATCAAGGGCTATAGTCGAGTCAGGACCAATGTTTCTCTCAACTGCTGAATGGGAAATATCTCTCTCATGCCATAGAGCTATATTTTCTAATGATGGAATTACACTCGATCTAATTAATCTTGCTAATCCAGTTAAGTTTTCACTTAAAATTGGATTTTTTTTGTGTGGCATTGCGGAAGAGCCTTTTTGTTTTTTTCCAAAATATTCTTCAACTTCTAAAACTTCTGTTCTTTGAAGGTGTCTAATTTCTGTAGCGAACCTTTCAATTGAGCTGGCAATTATACCTAACGTTGAAAAAAATTGTGCATGTCTGTCTCTTGGAATTATTTGTGTTGAAATAGGCTCTACGCTTAATTTTAATTTCTTCGCTACATAACTCTCAACGCGTGGATCAATATTTGCAAAAGTTCCTACGGCACCAGAAATTGCACAAGTTGATATTTCTTTTATAGAATTTTCTAATCGTTTTTTATTTCTTAAAAATTCTTGATAAAAGGTAAGCATTTTTAAACCAAATGTTATTGGCTCAGCATGAATGCCATGACTTCTTCCAATACATAAGGTAAACTTATGTTTAATAGCTTGTTTTTTTATTGATAGAAGTAGTTGATCAATGTCTTTTAATAAAATTTCACCTGATTGTTTTAATTGTAGATTAAAACAAGTATCTAAAACATCAGAAGATGTCATTCCTTTATGAAGATACCTCGCTTCTTTACCTGCTTGCTCGGTGATAGATGTTAAAAACGCAATAATGTCGTGTTTTACTTTTTCTTCTATTTGTAAAATTCTTTTTGGATTTATTTTTGCTTTTAATTTAACTTTTTTAACAACTCCTTTTGGAATAATCTTAAATTTTTCCATAGCTTCAGCAGCAGCTACTTCAATATTAAGCCATATAGAGTATCTATTGTAATCATCCCAAATATTTTTTATTTCTTTTCTCGAGTATCTTTCAATCATAAAATTTCATTCACTTAATTTGATAGAGTAAAAATTTCAAAACCATCTTTAGTTACACCTATTGTATGTTCAAATTGTGCGGATAATGATTTATCTTTAGTTACAGCAGTCCATCCGTCATTTAATGTTTTGGTTTCATATTTACCAAGGTTTATCATTGGCTCAATAGTAAATATCATTCCCTCTGTAATTTTTTCACCAGATCCCTTTTCTCCGTAATGCAATATATTTGGTTCTTTATGAAAGGTTTGACCTATTCCGTGACCGCAAAAGTCTTGAACGACTGAAAAACCTTGAGCCTCAACGTGAGTTTGGATAGTCGAACCAATATCTCCTAAATGAATTCCATCTTTCACAATATTTATAGCTTTCATCATGGCCTCGTAGGTAGTTGAAATTAATTTTTCAGCTTTGATTGAAATTTCTCCAACTTTAAACATTCTGCTCGTATCACCATGCCAACCATCTTTAAAAGCAGTAACATCAACATTTACAATGTCACCATTCTTCAATATTTTATCAGATGGAATTCCATGACAGACAACATGATTTGTGGAAGTACAGCAAGACTTAGGAAATCCTCTGTAGAATAAAGGTGCAGAGTAGGCTTTGTTATCATTTATGTATTCGTAACAAACTTTATCTAGTTCCTCAGTCGAAACTCCGGGCTTAATAATTTTAGCGACTTCATCTAAAGCACCAGCTGCTATTTTTCCAGCTACTTTAGTTTTTTCAAATGACTCTCTAAAATTTTTATTCATTATATTTTAAATTTAATTTTCTTATTGAGTTTTATTCCTTTTGGGGAAAATTTACAATCATAGCAAATTATATTAAGTTTGTTTTTAACAGCTTTACTTAAAGCGCTAGCGTAATCAGGGTCTATATCTTTTGCTATTTTAAATAAATTACAATCATTTCTCTGAATCAAAAATAGTATAAAAATTTTGTAATTTTTTTTACTTGCTTTTATAAGCTCATTTATGTGCTTTAAGCCTCTCGTTGTAACAGTGTCAGGAAATTCAGCTAGTCCTTTTTGTCTAGAAAGAGTTACATTTTTGACCTCAATAAAAACTTTATTTCTTTTATTTACAATTAGAAAATCAAACCTTGTATTTAGTCCAAACTTAGACTCTCTTTTTATATCTCGAATATCATTAAATTCTTTTATAAAATTATTTTTAAGAGCATGATGCACTATCTTGTTCGATGCATGCGTATTAACACCTACTTTTGAATTATTATCTTCAATTATTTCTAACGTATATTTTAATTTACGATTAAGATTACTTGATTTACTAATCCATACTTTGTTTCCTTTTTTCAATAATCCATACATAGAACCAGTATTAGGACAATGTGCTGTTATAATTTTATTATTTATTTTTATATCTGCAAAAAAACGTTTATATCTTTTTATGAATAGTCCTGATATTAATTTATTTTCAAAATTCATATATATTTATTACTATAATGAGGAAAAAAATAAAAAAAATAAATGCTGCAATTTTAATCATTGGGAATGAAATACTTTCTGGTCGCACACAAGATAAAAATGTGGCTTTTATCTCTAAATGGTTGAATTCAAATTGTGGAATATCAATTAAAGAGGTGAGGATAATCCCAGATGAGGAAAAAATTATTATAAAAAATATTTTAACTTTATCCAAAAAATTTAATTATGTTTTTACATCTGGTGGAATAGGACCTACGCACGATGATATTACAGCTAAATCGATTTCAAAAGCATTTAAAGTAAAGTACGAATATCATGAAGAGGCATATGCAATTCTAGAAAGATATTACGGAAAGAAAAAATTTAATGACGGAAGAAAAAAAATGGCGAAAATGCCAAGGGGTTCTAAGTTAATATATAATCCATCAAGCGCCGCTCCAGGTTTTATAATTAAAAATGTATTATCCTTACCTGGCGTTCCTTCAATTTTAAATTCTATGATCGAAAATTGTAAAAGATATTTAGTTAAAGGATTAAAAATTCACAGCAAAACAATAAATCTTTTTACTGTTGAGAGTAATATTTCAAAACAGTTAAGTTTAATCCAAAAAAAATATAAAAAATTTGTTGATATAGGCAGTTATCCTTTTTTCAGACTCGGAAAAATAGGTGTCGCAATTGTTACTAGGTCAACATCGCTTAAAAAATTAAAAAATGTCAATACTGACTTAATGAAAGTTATTAAAATAAAAAAAATTGAGGTTTTAAATCTTTAAATTAAATTATAGACTTCATCGACTGATATAGTCTCAATATCTTTCGTTCCGTAAATTTTTTTACTATCTAATATTTTTGTGTAATTATTTTTTGGAGCAAATTTTTCTGAGTTTGTAGGGCCAAATAAAACTATCATAGGAATATCTGCTAGCCCTATCATGTGCATCACTCCATTATCTATTGATACAGCTTGATCTAATCGTGACGATAAGGCTGTGACTAAAGCAGGGCAGGACAAATCAGAATTTGTTTCAGGAAATAAAGATCCAGGGACTTGATTTTTTATTTTTTCAATTATGTGTTCTTGATTTTTTTCAATAAAAAAAACTGGTATCTTATTTTTTATAAGTGATTTATTTGCAAGTGAAATAAACTTATATATCGACCAACTTTTTTTTCTATATTCATTTCCTTGCGTAATAGAAAATCCAATATAATTTGATTTTGGCAACAGTCTTTTTGCCTCATTAATTAAATTTCTGGGCAATTTATTACAATTAAAATTTATAAGTTTTATTTTTTCGTCTAAAAAAAGACTTAAGTTATCAATGTGATTTTTGGAGTTGTATTTAATTTTTTTTGTTGAAAATAAATTTCCAAAAGTTGTTGAGTAAAAATGATTATGCGGAATTTTCTTAAGGATTAGAGAATTTCTAAATTTAGATTGCAGATCAATAATCAAATCAAATTTATCTTGATTTATTTTTTTAAAATTTTTTTTAACAAATATTAAATGCCACCATCTAAAACCAAAATATTTCAAATTCAATTCAAGAGTATCTACATTGATATTATACTCCTTTAATTTTCCTTCAAAGTGATTGGGATGAGCGCCTAAATAAAAGATTTTAGAGCGCCTATAATGGTTCTTTAGACTTAATATTATTGGGATGATTTGTATAGAGTCACCCAAACCACCACCAGAATTATAAATTAATATTTTTTTCACAGAATTAATATACTTTATAAAATATAAATTATAATATAAATGTCGTGTACAAATAACTAAAATTTATGTGCCCTCGTGGTGAAATTGGTAGACACAAAGGACTTAAAACCCTAGGGATAGAGCAAGATTAGAGTCTCAGACAGTCTCAGATAGTCTCAAAACATTATCAATCCTCATTTAATTATTTAGCCCTTAAATTTATATTAGAAATCAAGGCAAATTTATTTGTGCAGTCTAGAAGATAACTAGAAGACAGAAAGGGAAAATTTGGTAAGATTATTTATTGAAAAAACTTTTAAAATATAAATAAGGAGGTTGATATGGGAATACTAGTCAAAGGTGAAATTACAATTACTAAAGGATTTAAAACATGGAAAGAGATGGTCTATGCGCAGGATGGAAAATTAAAAGAGCATGGAATAAAATTTGTTTTTGCAGGCACACAAAAAGATGACCCGACAAAACTTCATACAGTAATGCAATTTCCAAACATGGAAGCACTCCAAGCTTTTAAGGATGATAAGGAACTTGCTGAGAAAAGAAAGGAAGCTGGAGCTGTTTTAGAAACTGCTGTAATGACTCCAATTTCAGATGAGCATCTTGCTAACTATCCAGATGCATATATTAAAAATTAAATGAAAAAACTTCTAATGATCATAGTTCTGGGTTTGTTGTGGAGCACCACCTTAATTGCAACACCACCAAAAAATAAATGGTCTCCTTCGTTAGAAAGATGGAAGAAGGATTTTCCAAAAGCAGAATACCCTCCTAATGATTGCAAGTTTTGCACAGAAAGACACGATTATTGGGCTCATGGCTATTACCGTAAAGCAAGTTTGAAAAATAGAGATCACAAAAATAATGGAGGGTTAAAAAGAATTGTAATACAACCAGCAAAAAAAACAATCAGACCAATTAAAAAAAATATAAAACCTCTTCCAAAAGAAATTTATGATTATGTATATTACAGAGATATCTCTAGTTTGATGGTATTTGATAAAGGAGAATTAATTCACGATTGGAAAAGAGATTATATTTTTAATAACAAACCTATAAATGGCGAGTCTAGGAGCAAATCAATAGTTGGTGTTGCTGCTTTAAAAATGGCTTGTCAAAATATTTTAGATTTAGATAAAACTCATGGTGATTACTCTCCAGAAATTAAAGACTCATTTTATGGCCATGTAAAATTAAAAGACTCCTTAAATATGTTGGCTAGAGATCAATTTGTAATAAATTATAATATTTTAAAGGAAACGCACAGAAAGAAATCTGACTTAACAACTATTCTTAATAAGCACCCTAAAAAATTAGAAACAGAAGGACCAAAAGAATTTAAATACTCAAATCCTAATACTGATTTAATAACATTAGATATGATCAATGTATTAGGAGGAAAAAAGAAGTTTGCTAAATGGTTTCAAAAAAATATTTCAGAAACTGCAGGTTTTGAGTCAAAGGGTAAAATATTATTAGACAAAAAGGGAGTTCCAATATCTTCGTCATCTATCATGCTTACTAGAGAAGATTGGCTAAGGTTTGGAATATACGTTATTGAATTAATGAAGGATAAAAACTCTTGTGAGGCAAAAAAGTTACAAGAGGCTTTTAAGAATGCCGTTCCCACTAAGAAAAAATTTGCTCCTAAATATGCAATGTTCTTTTGGTTAAATGGGTATAATGTAGAAAATTTAGTTCAAATGAGAGGACACGGTTTAAGACTATCTTTAATTGATTGGAAAAATGACAAAATAATTCAGACGAATGGTTTTGCTATTAGTTGGAAACCTCAAGAATTAGTAAATCTTGTTTGGAAACAAAACTAACTTATTGTCCTATAAAATATGGGAAGACTAGGTGCAGACTAGAAGATAATTTTTACTTTTCATAAATATTTAATACTGATAATTTAAATTTTAACGATGAAAAGTTTGTCTATATTTTTATTATTTTTTCTCTTTTTAGATAATTCATATGCTGATCCAATAGTGTGGAAAGAATTAGCTGGAAGCAAAAGTAGTGGTAATAGTCGTTTAATTAATTTACCTGATAATGTTCTTGAAGGTAAAAAATTAAGAATGAACCATTGGGATTCATGCTGGCAAAATGGTAAAGGACCTGATCACTGTTTGATAATCACAGATGAAATTTCAAGAGATGATAATATCTCTATTAAATTTGAAAGTCATCCAGGTGATTGTGGGATATACAAGAAATCAAATGATAGCAAAAATAACTGGAACAATTGCTATGAGGGAGCACGACGAGTTTTTATAGGAACAAAGTATCGGGATTGGGGAAGTAAATGGCTTTCATTTTCCGTATTAATCCCTAAAAATTATATTCATTCAAATACGCCACTTATATTCAATCAAATACATAGAAAAGGCAAAGGTGCACATTATAGAATGGGTATTTCACCTGAAGGAATTATAAATGTACAGTTAAGAAGTTTTCTTCACGACAATGAGTGCGTGAAAATTAGCAAAAAACTTCTGGGAAAAAATATTTGTAGAAAAATAAGCGAAAAATATCACGATCCACCTTTTTTTGATTTAAAACATTTTTCTAATCACTTAGGAAAGTGGATAGATGTAATAGTACATACACCAAATAAGAAAAGTTTATTCATATGGGTTAACGGCAAAAAAATTGTAGATATGCAAAATAAAATGCCAGGAAACTCATCACTCTCGTCAACAAATTTTGGTATTTATCAAGACAGAGCAAATCAAATAAAGGCTAAAGGAAAAAAAGTGAAAACTAAATGGAAGTATGAGGAAGCGTCAACAGTTCAAATTTTGTACATAGATGAAATAAGATTTGCAGATCAATGTAATAAATTAAACCTAATAAATTTAGGGTACAATTGTAATAAACTTTAAAATGAAAAAACTTTTAGCGATCGTGGTTCTGGATTTATAAGATATTAAATTAGCATGAATTTAAAATCTTATAAATTTTCTCTTTATGATTTTGCTAATTCTGCCTTTACAACAGTTATTATAACTTTTGTTTTCTCAAATTATTTTGCGGAGTCAATTGTTCAAGATATGGTTAATGGCCAGGCATATTGGGGTTGGGCCATTTCAGTATCAGGACTATGCATTGCATTAAGCGGACCCTTTTTAGGAAATTTAGCTGATAAGAAGAATTTAAACTCAATTATCTTAAAATCAAGCACCTATTTATGTATACTTTTTACAGCAGCATTATGGTTTGCAAAACCATCTACTGAATATATTTTATTTACCTTAATCATAGTTTGTTTGGCAAACTATTTTTATGAACTAAGTTCTATTTTCTATAATTCATTATTAATTCATTCAGCGGATAAACAACATGTGGGAAAGGTGTCTGGTTTTGCTTTTGCGCTGGGGTATTTAGGTGGCATTATCACACTTATTTTGACCATTATTTTATTAATTCAATCAAATTATTTAATCGATTTAGATCAAAAAATTAATTTTAGATCCACTGCCATTTTTGTAGCCCTTTGGTTTTTCATTTTTTCCTATCCACTATTAAGTCAAACAAAATATAAAAAAGTTGAACCAAACAAAAAAAAATCAAATAGTTTAAAAAAGATTCTTTGGAATAATGGTCTAACTAACACAACTCGTTTTTTGTTTGCACGGCTACTTTATGCTGATGGTTTAAATACCATTTTTGTCATGGGAGGTATTTTTGCTGTTGGGGTATTTAAACTATCAATAAATGAACTTTTAATGATGTCTGTTTTAATGAATGTTGCTGCTTTAATAGGTGCTAGTTTTGGTGGATATTTCAATGATAAATATAATTCAAAAAAAACAATTTCCTTTTCCTTGATATGTCTTATTTTCTTCTCCATTTTAATCATTTTTACACAGTCAAAAATTAGTTTTTTTATTTTTTCATTTTTCTTGGGATTATTTATAGGACCAATACAATCAGCTAGTAGGGTCATGATAACTAAATTAACAAAAATTGAGGATCAGAATAAAGCCTTTGGTTTATTTGCTACTTCTGGAAAGCTAACGTCTTTTTTTGGCCCATTTTTAGTAGGAACCATTACTTTCATAACTGAAAATCAAAGGATAGGTTTTGCCTCAGTTCTTTTACTGCTCTTTTTTGGATGGATCATATTGCATAGAACCAAGGGATTAAAATAATGTTTATACACAGAGGATTAATTGAAAAAAACTTTAGAGAAAATCATATTACTTCATTTAAAGAGTGTATAAAAAAAAAGTTTAATATTGAGACTGATATTCACTTTACCCAAAACAATACACCCATTTGCTTTCATGATTATAGCTTAAGAAGGTTATTCAATATCAGAAAAAAAACTAGAACAATTCTTGATAAGAATTTAAAAAAATACAAGATAACAAAACTATGTGATCTTTTAAAAATTTTAACTGTAAATACAAAAGTGTTAGTTGAGATTAAGCCTCTGCTTAGGAAAAATACTTTAAATCGATTGCTTGAAACATGTAATGGTTTTAAGAAGAATGTTTATTTTATTTCTTTTAAAGAAAGCAATCTAGTCAAGATTAGAGGCATCACAAAAGATTTTAAACTTGGTTTAATATTACATAGTCATCGAAAAAATGGTAAAATTAACCAAAAACTAAATAAAAAGCATATTAATTTCCTTGTTTTTCATACTCAATTTTTATTTATTTCCAAAATAAAAAAAATAAAAAAAAAAAAATATTTTTACACATTTAAAAATATAAGAATGAATGATGCTAAATCAAATTATATTATTGAAAATATCATAAAATAATGAAAATAATATTCTCTAAAACAGTTCAATTCAATGAGATAAACTCATTTTCTTTATCGTTGTATGGCCACATTATTTAAGCTCCTTAGGGAAGATAAAATAATAAATCTTTTTTAATATTTTTTTTAGTTTAAACATAAGTAATCAGAACATCTAATTATTAAGCCTATATTACAAAATATTTAATCTTTTATTAAAGAGGATTATATTTTTAAATATTAAATTAAGTAGGAGCGTTCTGTTGCCAGGTGCTTAATATTTCTTTTTTTTACCTTTAGTTAATATTTGAGAAATTTTTTCCCAATTAGCAATTAAACTTCCGATAGAAAAAATTGCTAAGCCGTGATGTGAAGCAAAATCATCAAATTCATGGAGTCCAAGTTCTGCACCTATTTCTATCAGAGCAGAACATAATAATATTCCATAAGTGAATAATGCTAATTTAGGATTTTTTTTAAAATCAATCATGCTTGATTATTTATCATTCTTAATTGTAGTGCAAGGTGCGTTCTGTTGCCAGTTGCCGCGGACAGAAAAAAACTCATTTATTGTCATATAAAATATGGGAAGACTAGAAGACAACTAGAAGATAGAGACGTAAAATAAATTATTTTTACTTATTTAAAACACTTGTGTATTAATATATTAACAATAACAACAAAAACAACGACGTGCCCTCGTGGTGAAATTGGTAGACACAAAGGACTTAAAATCCTTGCCCTTTTGGGAGTGCCAGTTCGAGTCTGGCCGAGGGCACCAAGCTACTAATGAAAAAATTTTTTTTTACATTTGATAAAACAAAAAAAGCTCAAGCATTAAAAAGAAAATTTATTAAAAAATATAAACATTTTTCTCTTAATAAAGCAGATATAATAATTGTAGGAGGTGGCGATGGGTTCATGCTTAGTGCTTTAAAAAAATTCGTTAAATTTAATAAACCATTTTTTGGGATAAATTGTGGTACTTTTGGTTTTTTGATGAATGATAATAAAAAACTCGATTTACAAAAAAGAATCAAAAATTCAAAAAAAATATTCTTAAGCCCATTAGAAATAAAAATAAAAAACAAGAATAAAGTCAAAAAACTTTTAGCAATAAATGAATTGTCACTTTTAAGACAAAGTAAACAAACAGTTTCACTTAATGTTAAATTAAATAAAAAAATATTATTAAAAAAATTAATTGGAGATGGTTTAATAATTTGCACACCAGCCGGAAGCACTGCCTATAACTTATCAGTGAATGGTCCAATTTTATCTTTAAATTCTAGTAAACTTGCAATAACGCCAATAAGCCCATTCAGGCCAAGAAGATGGAAGGGTAAAATTGTAAAAAAACAAAACACAATTAGTATTACAAATTTAAATACTAAAAAAAGACCTATAGCTGCTGTTGCAGATAATATAGAAATAAGAGACGTTAAAAAAGTGCAAGTCAAAATAAGTAAGAATTTGAATTTTTCTTTATTGTATGACAAGAATAAAAGTCTCGACAAACGAATTAAATTTGAGCAACTAATAAAAAAATAATTTTGTGATTAATTCTATTAATAAAAAATTTTGGGCTAATAAAAAAGTATTTATTACTGGTCACACTGGTTTTAAAGGAAGCTGGCTGTCCATTTTTTTAACTTATTTAGGAGCTGAGGTAACAGGATATTCATTAAAACCTACAACAGAACCAAGTTTGTATAAATTAGCAAATATAGATAAACTTATAAAAAAATCTATAATTGCTGACGTACGGGATTATAGAAAACTTTATAGAGAAATAAAAAATTCTAATGCTACTATTTTATTTCATTTAGCTGCACAACCACTTGTGAGGTACTCTTATTTATTACCAAAAGAAACTTTTGACACAAATGTAATTGGCTCACTTAATATATTAGAATGTGTAAGAAAAATAAATAAAATTAAGTCAACAATTATAATTACTACAGATAAAGTTTACGATAATTCTAAAAATAAAATTTTTAAAGAAACTGATAGACTTGGAGGAATTGATCCTTATAGTTCATCAAAGGTATGTGTCGAGCATCTTTTTTCATCATATTACGACTCCTTTTTTAAGCGATCTTCAAAACAACGACTTGCAACAGTTAGAGCTGGTAATGTTATTGGAGGCGGTGATTATTCGGAAGATAGATTAATTCCCGATATATATAGATTTGCAAAAAATAAAAAAAAAATTATTTTACGAAATCCTAATTCAACGAGACCATGGCAACATGTTCTTGAACCTTTAAGCGGATATTTAATTTTGGCAGAAAAATTAGCTAAAAACAAAATTATTAAAGTTTCACAAAATTGGAACTTTGGACCAAATATTTCAAACTGCAAATCAGTAAAATATATTGC
>CACEBP010000008.1 GCA_902557785.1 uncultured Pelagibacteraceae bacterium
ACTATTGGATGGGCTGGATTAATTTTTGCAGTTTATGCTTTCAACTATTTATGGGCTCCAATAATAGATAGAGTTAAAATTCCTTGGTTAACAAATAAAATAGGGCACAGGCGAGGATGGATTGTTTTAATGCAAACAATTATCCTAATAAGTTTAATTTTTTGGAGCATAATTAACCCAACTACAAATTTAGCTCTAGTAATAAGTATTGGACTTATAATCGCGATCGCGTCAGCCACACAGGATATTACAGTCGACGCATTAAGAATAGAACAAATCGGAGAAAATGAAGGCAGATCAATGCAAGCTGGCGCAGCAATGGCAGTAGTAGGTTGGTGGACCGGATACAAATTAGGAGGTGTAGTGGCTCTTAACTCTGCAGATTTCTTCCAAAATTTTGGTTTTGAAAATTATTGGCAACTAACTTTTTTAATTTTAGGTATTGTAATTATAGCCTGTAATATTGGTCTAATGTTTGTAAATGAGGCCTTACAAACAGCCAGAGGTGAAACTCAAAGTAGGACTGATAAAATGATTGAGGATAAATTAGGTTCTTCTAATTTATTAACAAAAACTCTTGCTTGGCTTACTGGAACGGTTATAGGGCCTATTACTAGTTTTTTTAAAAAAAATGGTTTTAATATCGCGCTAGCGATATTAGCATTTATTTTTCTATTTAAAATTGGTGAAGCATTTCTAGGAAGAATGTCAGTAATTTTTTATAAGGAGATTGGTTTTACTAAGACAGATATTGCTTTGTATTCTAAAAGTCTTGGGTGGTTAACAACTGTAATTTTTACCCTGCTAGGAGGGTTGTTCGCTATTAGATCTGGTGTGATAAAAGCTATGTTTGTTTCAGGTATAATGATGGCCTCGACTAATTTGCTTTTTTCCATGCTAGCATGGTCAGGGAAATCCGAATTATTATTTGCTGTTGCAGTGATATTTGATGATATGGCGGCAGCTTTTGCAACAGTAGCTTTTGTTGCTTTCATCTCAATGTTAGTAGATAGAACTTACACTGCAACTCAATACGCTTTATTAGCTTCAATCGGAACTGCAGGACGAACAACGTTGGCTGCGTCGTCTGGTGCTTTAGTAGATTGGTTAAATGGTGACTGGGGTTTATTTTTTATTATTACAGCCGTAATGGTAATTCCATCTCTAATATTTCTTTATATAATTAGACATAAATTAAAATTGAATGACTAAGTACTTCACAAATAATTTCTCCGTAATTAGTCTTCATAAAAATCCTTCTGTGAAATCTGAGATAGTTACACAGATGATTTATGGTGATAGCTTCTCTGTGCTAAAAAGATCAAAAAAATGGCTTAAAATAAAAATTGTAGAGGATAATTACAGTGGCTACGTAAAAAACAAAAAATATTCTAATTTTTTAAAACCTTCTCATAAAATAAATATACTAAGAGCTAAAATTTATAAGTTTCCAAATAGATTAAAAATAGGAGAAATTTCCTTTGGTTCAAAGATTAAAATTACAGGAAGAAATTCAAAATTTTTTAAATTTACTGGAGGTTGGATAAATAAAAAAGATGTAAAGCTTATTTCTTATAAAGAAAAGAATCCTTTTAACAAAATAACTGCCTTTAAGAATATTAAATATAAATGGGGTGGTAAATCTTTTAAAGGAATTGACTGCTCAGCACTTGTGCAGATTTTTTTAAATTTTAATAACAAATTTTGTCCACGGGATGCTAAAGATCAGGTTAAATATTTTAAAAAAAATATAAAATTAAAAAATATTAAAAAAAATGATATTATTTATTGGAAAGGTCACGTAGCAGTTGCTCTTTCAAAAAAAAAACTGATTCATGCATACGGGCCAATGAAAAAAACCGTTATAATGGGCATAAATCAAACGATCAAGAAAATAGAACAAACAGCTAAGTTGAAAGTAATTGGAATTAAAAGACTATAAATAGCAAAGGCAGCTTCAGTCTCCCTCCACTGCCCTTAATCTCAATTTATCTGATTCGTTAACTTTGTTTAAGACTCTTTTAGGTTGTATGTGGATATTAAACTTAATTAAAAATTAAGTTTAAATCCTAGATTTCCAATTAAGCTTTTAACATCCTGATTAGTCTGTTTTGCTGAAATACCACCAGTGAATTTCCCATTATCTGTAATCTTTTTTTCGTAACCTAAATTAGCAACTAATGAAATCTCTCTTGTAAGAGCATTATCTTGTTTGTACGTAGCACTTGTGCCATTAATTGAGTAAACCTGTGATTTGTCTCCTACCAAACTTCTAAAATCCAACAACCAACCTAGATTTAAATTATCCTTATCACTATTTTTTAGATTGTATTTATCAGAAACAAATACAGAAACATTTCCAACTTTTCTATTTCTCCATGAATAATATTTGCTCTCATCATAGCTCGGAGTAATTGAAAAATTTCCAGTTAATCCAACATTCGGAATAAGCTTGGAATTAGTTTTTGTTACGCCAGAATGTACTTCAAAAGTTTGGTAATTACTGTCTATATTTAATTTTCCTGATGACGTTGTGTTTGTTAAAATTGTTCTCTCACCATCTTTTAAAGTTATACCACCTAAAATATAAGAGTCTAAGTTTAAAAGATATTTATTGCTTGGAAGGTGCAGTCCAGCAGAAACATTTTGATATGTTATTTTATGATCCGCATCAAAATCTTGAACTCCAGCTTCAAAAGCAAGAATAAAGTCTGAATTTTCTAAAGGTGAAATTAAATTAGCTCCTACATTAAATAAATCGTACTCTAAAGCTAAATTTGTAGCATGGCCTTTCCGGTTAAGAAGAGAGGTATAAGTTTCTCCCCAGCCATTACCATCATATAAATTTTCTGAGTCTTTGTATCTATTTAAAAATTGTCTTATGTTTAAAGATTTATAACTTAAAAGTTCATCTAATGTTTCGGTTCCTCCTTGGCCTACTGATCCTGCTGATCCTTTTACTACTTGGTTGCCATCAAGATCTTCTAATGTGAATGAACCCTCGGTTTCATAAAAATAAGATTGACCAGCTCCATGATTAATTTTTAATGTACTTCCAGTTCTTAAACGAGCATCTAATTTTCCAACTACTATTCCTTTGTCTTTTAAAGTAATTGTAGAATTGTTTCCGTACAATTTGATAGCATCGTT
Source organism: uncultured Pelagibacteraceae bacterium (assembly GCA_902557785.1). Classification (GTDB taxonomy): domain Bacteria; phylum Pseudomonadota; class Alphaproteobacteria; order Pelagibacterales; family Pelagibacteraceae; genus Pelagilacustribacter. The sequence goes on from CACEBP010000008.1 coordinate 3,151, forward strand.
TCCAACATCATTTTTTATTGTTCCGCTATTGGTAACTGAAGAACTTGCACCAACTCTTATGGTTGCGTTACTGCTGTCAGAATTTGTCATAATACCACTTGAGTTATTTGTTACTGTAGCTGTGGTATTAGAATCAGCTGCAAAAATTGCAGAACCTTGGTCTGTTGCTTCAATTGTTCCAGAGTTGGTAATTGTCAATCCTGTAGTGCTATTACTAGTGGATTTACTAATTCTAATTGTATTTCTAGTTGCAGAAATCTGACCACCAGAATTATTTGTTATGCTTGCATCAGTTGTTCCTTTAACATCTATTGCCACTATTCCACTTGAGCTGATTGTGCCAGAATTTGAAATTGTTAAATCAGAAGTATCGTCTGCAAAAATACTAACTGTATTTGATGTTATTGTGGAACCAGAGTCAACAGTAACACTTACAGTGTCTCCGGTAATGTTTGCAGGTTTAGTTGCGCCAGTATTTAAGGTTGAATTATTTGTAACTGTTAAAAATTCATCGTTCCCATCAATATTTTGCTGACTATTAGTTGTAGCGCCATCATTTAGAGTTGCGCTGTCAGCTAAGACAACTTGGGATAAGGATAAAAAACTCAAAAAAAGTAAAATTAGCTTCAAATACATTTTGTGTAATTTATTTAAGATAGAATTAATATCAATTTTAAAAAAGCTAATAAAATCCTGGATAATGGCGGAGAGAGAGGGATTCGAACCCTCGAAACGGTTTCCCGTTTACACGCTTTCCAAGCGTGCGCCTTCAACCACTCGGCCACCTCTCCAATAAGATCTTTTTTTTTATAACATATAGTCTATAAAAAAGAATGGAAAATTTAGTAGTACTAAATAACGAAAAAATTTCAGAGAAAAATAAAAAATTTTATTGTAGAAATTTTAATTTTAAAATTCTTCCAGAAGGTTTAAATAAATTTTTTAACGTTCAGTATATTGCTAGAAGATCAAAGTCAGATGAACATCATGAATTAGATTTACAAAATGTTAATATTGCCTCAAACATATTTCAATACATTTATTATGTAATTTCAACTTTAAAAAATAAGAATACTAAGTATTATATTATCACAATCAATCCTTACACATTTTTAGCATTTTTATTTTTATTTTTATTCAGAAAAAAAATATTTGTATATCTAATTAGTAGTGGTTATGAGGAATGGAAGTTTATATTAGGATCTTGGTCAGTTTGGATTTATCACATAATGTATTCTGTGATTACCTCAAATTCTACTGTTATTGCTTTACATGAGAGACTTTTAAAAAACAAAAATGGATATGTAATTGAGTCTTCTACTTTAACTAAAGAATGGTTGCAAAACTTTAAAAAGCCAGATCTTAACAAAATTAAGTTTTTGAACGTATCAAGGATAAATCCTGAAAAAGGAATTTTTGAATTTTTGGAAATATTCAAGCAATTAAAAATCGATGCTGAAATTTCTATTGTGGGTAAAATAAATAATCTTTCTTTAAAAAATAAATTTCAATCAATTATTAAAAATAATTCACATATAAAATTTCCTGGATATATCTCTAATAGAAAATTGTTAATAGAGGCTTATGACAATCATAATATTTTAATTCTTCCGTCATACACTGAGGGACAACCGTATGTTGTTGATGAGTCTCTTGCACGTAGACGTCCGGTTTTAATATTTGAAGATATAAAACATATAATAAAAGGCAGAAAAGGAATTTTTGTATCGGAAAGAAACATTGACTCACTTACAAAAACTATAAAATATATAATTCAAAATTATTACAATATTCAAAAAGAAATTGAACAAAATAAGTTTCCACTCGAGAAAGATATGTTTAAACAGATTTCAAAAGTAATAGATAATGCCTAATCTTTTAATAGTTTTTTTATTCCAACTTTTATCGAAACTTTTGGTTTCCAATTAATATCTTTTTTTATTTTAGATATATTAGCTAAAGAGTTCTTGGGCTCACCAGGTCTAATTGGAATAAATTTCTTTTTTCCACCAAATATTTTTGCGATTGTATTTATTGATGTTTTTTTCCCCGACCCTAAATTATAAATTTTATTAACATATTTACTTTTGATTACTTTTAAAAAAGCACTTGTTAAATCATCAACATGTATAAAATCTCTTGTTTGTTTACCGTCGCCAACTATAGTTAATGGTTTCTTATTTCTTCTTTGTGATAAAAAATTACCTATTACTGCACTATATTGTCCTGAATTATTAAATCTAGGTCCATATACATTAAAAAATCTAAAAGAAATATTAGGCATCTTAAACAAATTAGCGTATCGCATAATTAGCTCTTCACCCATAAATTTTGTCACAGCATAAGGGTGCTGCAAATCAATTTCATCATTTTCTGATATTGGAAGCTTTTTTGGGTTCCCATAACAACTAGATGAAGCAGCATAAATTAATTTTTTTATTTTTGTTTTTTTTGCTGCCTCTAAAACATTTAAAGATCCAAGGACATTATTTATAAAATATTTTTTCGGATCTTTGATACTAGGAATAATTTCAGCTAGTCCAGCTAAATGAAAAATATAGTCAGCTCCTTTAAAATACTTGTCTAAGCTTTTGCTTTTAGAAATATCAATTTTAAAAACTTTTACATTGCTTTTTTTATGATGTGATAAGTTTGATTTTTTTCCTGAAACAAAATTATCTAGTACAATAACTTTGTGTCCGTTTTTTACCAATGTATCCGTCAGATTACTACCTATAAAACCTGCTCCCCCGGTAATAATTGATTTTGTAAATTTCATTTTTTTTAAAATGTTTTATTAGTCTTTTAAATCCATCCGTTGTCTCCAGACAAATGATAATTGTTTAAATTCAGTTTTTTCCATGCCCCTTCGTGGTCAATAATTAATTTACAATTTTTTAGATATTTTTCTAAATTTTTTTTAGATATTTTAAATTGTTTATGATCAACGGCAACAATTAAACAATCAAAACTTGTTAAACCTTTTGGAAAATTAAATGTTTTAACCTTTACGGAGTTGTATATCTCTTTATTGCTGAAATATGGATCACACAATCTCACCTTTAATTTTTTTTTTTGTAAAGATTTTACCAGGGGTATCACCTTTGAAAGTACACTTACTTTTAGATCTCCTTTATATGATAAACCTAGTATCCCGATTTTTTTAAGTCCTTTTTTTTTTATTGAAGTGGCAATAAATTTGCTCATTCCATCATCTGTTTTAATGGTTTCTCTAAGCAAAGAAAGTTTATTAACGTTTTTTACTTGAGAAAGAATATATCTGCTTGACAATGGTATACAGTAACCTCCAGCTCCAATTCCCGGATGAAATGTTTCCAGATTCCATTTTGTACCAACTAATTTTAAAACCTCTCTTATGTTATCTCTTGGGAAAGCAAGAGAAAGTTGATTAGCTAAAGTAATATCCATATGTCTATATGCATTTTCAACACTTTTGACCATTTCAGAAACTTTGTAGGAGCTAGCAACATGTAGTTTTTTACAGACTATTGATAAAACATCTTTTGTTACAATTGTTGATTTTTTGTCGGTCGAACCGTAAACTCTATCTAAATTTTCCAAATTTTTACCGCCCTCAATAAACCAATCTCGTCTAGGGGCTATGGATAACAAAATATTTTTACCAACAATTAGATTATTTTTACTAAAAAAAGGAATAATTTTTTTATCTGAAACTTTTGGGGCAAGTGTAGATTCTACAATAACTAATGGAGGGATTTTTGAATTTTTACTTATTTTTACTATTTTGCTTAGGACGTTAATTAACGGCTTGTAATATGGTCTTCCATCTTTTTCAGTGGGTATGGCTATAAAGTGTACTAAAAAGTCTTCAGTAATTAAATCTTTATAATTAGCTGTAGCCTTTAAGTAATTTTGTTTTACTAAGCCCTTAATATCGAATCCGAACCATTTTTTGAGATCAGCAAGTGGTAAGACTCCTGAATTAATTTTTTTAATTTTTTCTTTGTTTATATCAAAACCAACACACTTTATTTTTTTCTTTGAAAAATAAACCATAGTTGATAAACCAATATAACCAGTTCCCCATACAGCTATTTTAAATTTTTTCGACTTAAGTAAATTTTTGTAGTTCATAATTTGTAAAATTTAAAAATATACATATTTTTCAAGCTTATAAAACTTTAATTGCTATCCTTATTAATTTTTAAAACACCAATGAACGCCTCTTGTGGTATTTCAACTCTTCCAAATTGTTTTGATCTTGCTTTTCCTTTTTTCTGTTTTTCTAATAATTTTCTTTTTCGATCTGTAGCACCTCCACCATGAATTTTAGTCAAAACATCTTTTTTAAATCCTTTAATTGACTCTCTCGCTACTATTTTTCCGCCTATAGCGGCCTGAACTGGAATCATAAAATTGTGCCTAGGTATTAAGTCTTTAAGTTTTTCGCAAACCTGACGTCCTGTTGTCTGAGCAAAGTCTTTGTGGATTATCATAGCTAAAGCATCCACCGGCTCTGAATTAACTAAAATTCCAAGTTTAACCAGATTTCCCTCTCTATACCCAGAAATTTCGTAATCAAAACTTGCATATCCACTCGAAATTGATTTGAGTTTATCATTAAAATCAAAAACAACTTCATTTAAAGGCAGATCATATGAAAGCACGGCTCTTTTCCCTGAGTAACTTAAATTTGTTTGGATGCCTCTCTTGTTCTGACAAATTTTTATTATTGAACCAAGGTATTCATCTGGAGTAATTATTGTAGAATTAATCCAAGGTTCCTCAATTTTTTCAATTTGTGATGGATCAGGCATGTTAGAAGGATTCTGTAAATCTAAAATTTTACCCTTAGTTTTGTGCACTTTATAGATTACTCCAGGTGTTGTGGTAATTAAATTTACATCAAACTCTCTTTCAAGTCTCTCAGTGATAATTTCAAGATGTAATAACCCAAGAAAACCACACCTAAAACCTAAACCCAAAGCACTCGAGGACTCTGGTTCAAAAGAAAAACTTGCATCATTAAGCTTCAATTTTGCTAAACCATCTTTTAATTTTTGATATTCAGAACTATCTACAGGAAAAAGGCCACAAAACACAACAGGTTTGCTCGGTTTAAATCCTGGTAAAGGAATTTCAATAGGCTTATTAGAATCACAAATGGTATCTCCAACCTTTGTTTCTGAAAGTGATTTAATTCCAGTAATTATAAATCCTATTTCACCTGAATTTAACTCGTTTATATCGTTTGGTTTAGGCGTAAATACACCTACTTTTTCAATAATATATTCTTTATTATTGGACATTAATTTGATTTTCATATTTTTTTTTAACTTACCGTCAATAACCCTAACTAAAATGACTACTCCCAAATAACTATCGTACCAACTATCGACCAATAAACATTTTAACTTTTCATCATTTTTCCCTTTAGGTGGGGGTAATTTATTTATTATCGACTCTAAAATTTCATCAATACCCTCACCGGTTTTTCCAGAACAAGGAATGGCATTGGCTGTTTCTATCCCTACAACATCTTCAATTTCTTTTTTAGTTTTTTCAATATCTGATGCGGGTAAATCTATTTTATTTAAAATCGGTATTACTTCATGATTAATTTCTAAAGCCTGATAAACATTTGCTAAAGTTTGAGCCTCTACCCCTTGAGTGCTATCAACTATTAAAAGAGACCCTTCACATGCTGATAAAGATCGGCTTACCTCATAGCCAAAATCTACATGACCAGGTGTATCGATAATATTTAATATATAATCATTACCATCCTTTGCTTTGTAATTGAGTTTTACAGTTTGCGCTTTAATTGTGATTCCTCTTTCTCTCTCAATATCCATTGAGTCGAGAACTTGATGTTTCATTTCACGATCAGTAAGCCCACCACACTTATGAATAATCCGATCTGCAATGGTTGATTTACCATGATCAATATGCGCAATTATAGAAAAATTACGTATTCTTTTAATATCTGACATTAGGACCTAATTGTAGCGCCAGTTTTTTTACTTACTGTATCGATAATTCTTTTACTGATATCTTCTAAATCATCATCTGATAAAGTTTTATCGAAAGCTTGTAAGGTAACATTAATAGCAACCGACTTTTTATCTTTTGGAATATTTTCTCCCTCAAAAATGTCAAATGTAGTTACATTTTGAATTAGATCATTATCTACCTCTCTTATAATTTTCTCTAGCGTTCCTATCTTAAAAATTTTATCTATAACAAAAGCAAAATCTCTTTCGGATTTTTGGTAATCTGAAGCTTTAAAACTTTTTCTACTTTGCCTCAATTTTTTGTTAGGCTCAGGGATATTTTTCAAAAATATTTCAAATCCAAATATATTTTTGTCTTTGCAATCTAAGTTTTTAATAATTGCTGGATGTATTTCTCCAAAATAAGCTAGAAGAGGTCCTTTTTCTGATTTTAATGTTACTGATCCTGATCTACCTGGATGATAACTTTGCTTAGTACTATCGCTTACAAAAAGATTTTTTTCTCCTATTCCAAGTTCGACCAAAGTTTTAATAGCATCACTTTTAATGTCAAAAACATCTATATTTCTCTCCTCATCTAGCCAACTCTTTCTATTTATTTTACCAGATTTTAAACCACCAATAACAATCTGTTGTTCGCCTGGATTTTTTCCAAAAAATGTTGGGCCAATTTCAAATAAAGATAAGTCTTCGTAACCTCTATCTTGATTCTTTTTTAAATAAATCGCCAAATTAGAGAAAATCGATCGTCTTAAAACATCTAGATCAGAAGAAATAGGATTGTATATTGAAATTTCTTTTTCACCTTTGGAAAATTGTTTGTCAATCTTTGAGTCAGTGAAAGACCAGGTAACTATTTCCATATAGCCTTTCGAAGCTAAAGATCTCTGTGATAAATGGAATAATTTTTGCTTAAAGTTTAAAGTATCTTGGGTTCTGTTTTTGCTTGGTTCAATTAGTTTAATATTATTAAATCCTTTAATCCGAATAAGCTCCTCGATTAAATCCTCGTCCAAACTCACATCTGGCCTCCAGCTTGGTACTTCAATTTTAATAGCTTTTCGACTTTTGTTGCATTTAAAACCAAGAGAGGATAAAATTTTATCAATTTCATTAGCGGTGATTGAAATACCAATAAGTTTTTCAAATTTTTCTATTTCAAAATTAATCACTTTATTTTTAATGTTCGTCTTTCCAGTAATTTGAAACTTGCTGGCTTCCCCTCCGCAAATTTTTAAAATTAGTTCAGTTGCAAGTTCTAGCCCCTCTTTAATCGAGTTAGGATCAATTCCTCTTTCAAACCTATATTTTGCGTCAGTATTTATGTTAAGTTCTCTAGCTGTTTTTCTTATTGAAGATGGTCTGAAATAAGCTGCTTCTAGAAGTATATTTTTTGTTTCTATTTCGGTAGAGGTTGATGTTCCTCCAATAATTCCTCCTAAACCAAGAACACCAGATTTATCAGAGATGACACACATATCTTTTTTTAATTTATATTTTCTATCATCTAACGCTTTGAACATTTCACCTTCTTTAGCATTTCTAACTATAATTTCTTTGTTAATCTTATCTGCATCGTAAGCATGTAATGGTCTATTAAGATCAAACATTACATAGTTAGTAATATCCACAACTGCAGAGATGGGTTTTAAGCCTAAAGCGATTAATTTACTTTTAAGCCATTCAGGACTTTCTTTATTCTTAATATTTTTTATATAACAGCTCCCAAAGATATCGCACCCTTGGTTCTTTTCTTTTGTAATTGATGTTTTAATTTGGTGTTTTGCATTTTGTTTAATTTTTTTTCTTTTTATAGGTATTAATTTTCCAACCCCTGCTGATGAAAGATCTCTTGCTATCCCTCTAACACCTAAACAATCAGCACGGTTAGGGGTTATAGAAATATCGACAGCTTTTTGTGAGCTTACTTTAAAATAACTTTTTCCTAACTCTTTCTCTTTATTTTTAAGTTCAACTATCCCTTCACTCTCACTAGACAAATTTAGTTCACTTTCAGAACAAAGCATCCCTCTAGACTCCACACCTCTTATTTTGGCAACCTTTAATTCAAAATTTGTTTTAGGTATTACAGCTCCAGGAGGTGCATAAATCGTGATGAGACCTTCTCTAGCATTAGGAGCTCCACATACGACTTTTAGTATCTCTTTTCCCCCGATTGTTACGTCACAAACTTTTAACTTATCAGCATTAGGATGTTTTACTACTTTTACAACTTTTGCAATTTTAAACTTACCCATCTCTCCAGAGTTCTCTTTTATACCTTCGACTTCAAGTCCGATATTTGTAAGTCGATCGATAATCTCATTTTCTTTAGCTGATGTTTTAAGATGTTCTTTAAGCCATGGTATTGTGATGATCATTTGCTTAGTCCCCTATAATTTGTTGGAACATCTAATGGATCAAATCCAAAATGGCTTAGCCATCTATAGTCTGCCTCAAAGAAAGCTCTTAGATCATTGATTCCGTATTTTAACATTGCTAACCGATCAATTCCTATTCCAAATGCAAATCCTTGATATTTTTTCGTATCTATTTTTACATTTTTTAAAACATTAGGATGAACCATTCCGCATCCTAAAATTTCTAGCCATTTATCTCCTTCACCAATAACAATTTTTCCTTTTTCAATTTTGTATCCAATATCAACTTCAGCTGATGGTTCGGTGAAAGGAAAATGACTTGGTCTAAATCTCATTTTTACATTTTTAACTTCAAAAAACTCTTTTATAAAATAGTCAAGACAACCTTTAAGATGTCCCATCGTGATACCTTTATCTATGTGTAAACCTTCAAGTTGATGAAACATTGGGGCATGAGTTTGATCGCTATCACACCTATAAGTCCTTCCCGGTACTATTATTTTAAATGGTGGTTTACTTGATAACATTGTTCTAATTTGAACCGGTGAAGTATGTGTTCTTAGTAACAATTTTTTATTTTCTTCTAAATAAAAAGTATCATGCATATCTCTAGCAGGGTGTTCCTCCGGTGTATTTAGTGCTGTAAAATTATTATATTCAGACTCAACATCAGGTCCTTCTGCAACCGAAAAACCTATCTCTGAAAAAATCGAGGATATTTCATCAATTACTTGTGAGACTGGGTGAATTTTACCCTGTCGATCAGGTCTTATTGGAAGTGTCACATCAACTTTTTCGTTTTTAAGTTTTTCATTTATTTCGATAGTATCTATTTCAATATTTTTTTGCTCCAATTGAATTGTTAAATCTTCTTTAATTTTGTTTAGATTTGAGGCAAATTCTTTTCTTTTTTCTGGATCTAAAGATCCTAGAGATTTGAACTGTTGAGTAATTTGACCGTTTTTACCAAAGAATTCTGTTTTAATATTTTGAAGATCATCTTTTGTTTTTACAGAATCAATCTTTGCATTAAATACAGAACTTATTTTATCTAAATCACTCATTAGGTAATTGATTTTTTATATTAAGTTGAGATTAAATCAAAGACCCTTTTAAGCTAATGAGGATTGAACCTTTTTTACCACTGATTTAAAGACTTCAGGATTATTGTAAGCAAGCTCTGCTAGAACTTTTCTATCTAGCTTAATTTTTGATTTAGCCAAACCATTGATAAATTTTGAGTAAGTTAACCCCTCGGCTCTTACTCCTGCATTAATTCTTTGAATCCATAGAGATCTAAGCTCTCTTTTTTTAGTTTTTCTATCTCGGTATGCATATTGCATCGCTTTTTCCATTGCTTGACGTGCAATACGGATAGTATTTTTTCTTCTACCTCTTTGTCCTTTTACAGATTTTAAAACTTTATTATGTTTTGCTCTACTAACTACACCTCGTTTGGTTCTTGCCATGTTATCCTCTTAAGTTATATGGCATATACGATTTAACAATTTTTGAGTCTTGTTTTGTCATAATTGTAGTGCCTCTTTGTTTTCTAATTTGCGAGTTTGTTCTCTTAATCATTCCATGCCGTTTACCAGCTTGTGGCATTTTTATTTTACCTGAAGCGGTAAATCTAAATCTTTTTTTAGCAGAGCTTTTTGTTTTGAGTTTTGGCATAAAATATTTCGGACTTATATAGGCATTAATTAATCTTTACAAGATACTTTTTTTATTGGTAATTTAAAGAGGTTGTATAATCATAACCATTTGTCGACCTTCAAATTTCGGCTTGCTTTCAACTTTAGCAACATCTTGGGTTTCTTCTATGATCTTGTTCATTAAATCCTTGCCAAGCTCTGTATGCTGCATTTCTCTTCCTTTAAATTTAACTGTAAACTTTACCTTATTACCTTTTGAAATAAATTTTTTTGCATTTTTGATTTTAAAATTATAATCATGCGTTTCTGTTCCTGGTCTTAATTTTATCTCCTTAAGTGAAACGGTTTTTTGTTTTTTCTTGGCTTGATTAGCTTTCTTTTGTAAGTCATATTTATATTTTCCCATGTCCATAATTTTGCAGACTGGTGGATTTGCATTTGGTGAAATTTCAATTAGGTCTAGTCCTTCCTGTTTAGCTAATTCAATTGCTGTATTAAGGGGCATTGCACCAAGATTTCCTCCATCGCTTCCAATGACTTGAACATCTAAAGCCCTAATCCTTTCATTAGCTTTGGGGCCTTGAGGTTTGCTTCTTCTTTGAAAATAATTGGGTTTGAAGTTTGACACTTAATTTAAAGGTAACTTATTTGAGGCAAGCATATTTTTTATTAAATCTTCTCTTTTCATTATTTCTTGTTTATCAGAACCTAACTTTCTAACTGTAACTGTGTTTTCTGCAACTTCTTTTTTTCCGCAAACAATAATAAATGGGACTTTGGCTAGAGAATGTTCTCTAACTTTATAATTAATTTTTTCATTTCTTAAATCCATTTCACATTTTATACCTTCTTTAAATAAATCTTTAAATAACTTTTTTACATAGTCATTGTTCTCTTCGGCTATAGGGCATACAACAGCTTGTGCTGGTGAAAGCCAAAAAGGTAATTTCCCAGCATAATTTTCAATTAAAATTCCTATAAACCTTTCTAATGAACCAAATAATGCCCGGTGTAGCATGACCGGTACTTTTTTATTACCATCTTTTGCAACATATGTTGCCCCAAGTCTATTAGGTAAATTTAAATCTACTTGTAACGTTCCACATTGCCAATCTCTTCCTATTGCATCTCTCAAAATAAATTCAATTTTAGGTCCATAGAATGCTCCCTCTCCTTTATTAATTGTGTATTCAAGATTTGATTTTTTTATTGCTGATAGAAGAGCTGCCTCTGATTTATCCCAAATACTATCATCGCCTACTCTTTTTTCAGGTCTATCAGAATATTTTAGTATTACATTTTCAAAACCAAGATCTTTATAAATTTCTAAAATTAAATTTGTTACTGATAAAGACTCTTGGGTAATTTGATCTTCAGTACAAAATATGTGAGCGTCGTCTTGCGTAAAAGCTCTTACCCTCAACAATCCATGTAAAGCCCCTGACGGTTCATACCTATGTACTTTACCAAACTCAGATAATTTTAAAGGTAAATCCCTATAACTTTTTAATCCTTGATTAAAAACCTGAACACAACCTGGACAGTTCATAGGTTTGACAGCAAAAATTTTTTCGTCAGGTGTTTCGGATGTAAACATATGTTCCCCAAATTTCTCCCAATGACCAGATTTTTCCCAAAGAGTTTTATCAAGAAGCTCTGGAGTATTAATTTCTTTGTATCCAGCAAGTCTTTGCTTAGCTCTCATATATTCCACGAGTCTTTGAAACAATGACCAACCTTTCTCATGCCAAAAAACAGCTCCCGGACTTTCTTCTCTAAAGTGAAACAAATCCATCTCTTTTCCAAGTTTTCTATGGTCTCTTTTTTCAGCTTCTTCTAATCGGTGCAAATATACTTCTAGATCTTTTTTAGAACTCCAACATGTTCCGTAAATTCTTTGGAGCATTTCGTTATTAGAGTCTCCTCTCCAGTACGCGCCGGATACTTTAGTTAATTTAAAAGCTTTTCCAATTTTTCCAGTAGAAGATAAATGAGGGCCTCTGCATAAATCGTGCCATTTTCCATGATGATAAATTGAAACTTCCTCGCCTTTAGGAATATTCTCGATAATTTCTGCTTTATACTTTTCGCCAATTTTTAAAAAGTGTTTCACTGCATCGTCTCTTTTCCATACTTCTCTAAAGGTTTTTTCATCACGGTCTACTATTTCGCCCATTTTTTTTTCAATTTTTTTTAAATCCTCTTCAGTGAATGGTTCTTTTCTGGAAAAGTCGTAATAGAATCCATTATCTATTACTGGACCAATTGTAACTTGTGTACCTGGATAAAGCTCCTGCACTGCCATAGCTAAAATATGCGCTGCGTCATGTCTTATCACTTCGAGACCTTCTTTATCTTCGGGAGTGATAATTCTTACCTTTGCGTCTTTTGTTATCTGGTGGCTTAAATCTTTCAAGTCACCATCAACTTCCATAATTAAAGCCTTTTTTTCTAATGTCTTACTAATTTTTTTTGTTAAATCGAACCCATTGATGGATTTCTCAAAATCTATTTTTTTCCCGTCTAATAATTGAATTTGTGGCATTAATTTTTAATTAATCTTCTATACTCTTTTAAATTAGATTGGCACATAGTTTCAACATCAAATTTTTTAGTAACATTTTTTCTTCCTTCATTTCCAATAGATTTTAATTCATCTAAAGGTAATTGAATAACAGTATTTAAAAATTTAGCAAGTTCTCTTGGATCATCATGCTTATATAAAAAACCAGTTTTTTTATTTATTATTGTTTCTTTAGAGCCTCCAATATTACTTGCTATAATAGGTTTTCCCATTGATTGTGCTTCTACCGAAACTCTGCCAAATGCTTCGGGCTCAATCGAAGCCGAAACCACTACATCGGCCAGAGAATAAGCAAGAGGCATTTCTTTGCAATGTTGAATAAATTTAATTTTTTTATTTAAACTATATCTTTGAACAAGATTACTTAGTTTCTTCGAATAAACTTTTCTCCCTTGATCTGATCCAAGAATTATTGCTTGAAAGTTTGTGATATTATAGTCTTCAATTAATATATTCAATGACTCTATAAATTTTTCTTGCCCCTTCCAGTAAGTAAGTCTGCCGGGTAAAAGTATTGTAAATTTATTTGAGTCTAATCCCCATTCTTGCTTTAGTTTTTCTTGTTTAAGTACTGAAATATTTTGAGAATTGAAATAATCAATATTGATGCCTCTAAAAATGACCCTAAGTTTTTTTTTCTTATTTAAATATTCACCATATTTTTCATTTATATGATCAAAAATAAAATTAGATCCAGCAATTGTTAATTTTGCTCTTAACATTATACTATTATAAAATTTTTTAATTTTGCTTTTAAAATTATAAGTTCCGTGAAATGTTGTAACGAAAACTCTTCCTGTTACTAAAGAAGCTAAATAACATGACCATGCAGGTGCTCTGCTTCGTGCGTGTATAATATCTATTTTGTAAAATATAATGTAAAGAATTAACATCAAGGTATTGAATATTATTAAAAAGGGATTCTTAGAGTGAACTGGAAGTCTGATTAACTTAACTTTATCTTTTTTTATAAACTTTAGGAGTTCTCCTCCAGAAGTGACTAAAAAAGACCCACAATCATTTTCTGTTAAAAAATGAGCGATATCATAACAACCTGTTTCTGCACCACCATAGCCAAGTTTAGGAATAACTTGAAGAACATTTAATTTAGTAGTCATGTTTATTGTTATATAGTAGCACTTAAACATTCTCATATGAAAAAATTCAAATATTTAAAATTATCAAAGACTAAAAAACTTAGATTTATAGACAATTACTTTAAAAAAAATCTTTATATTGTTTTTTTGCATGGTTTTATGTCGGATATCGAGGGTAAGAAACCTAAAGCTTTTCTTCGCTTTGCAAAGAAAAACAAATTAGGTTTTGTTGCATTAGAATACTCTGGTCATGGAAAATCAACAGGGGAGTTCATCAAAGGAAATATAACTTCCTGGACTAATGATACAAAAGTAGTAATCAAAAAAATAGTAAAAAAAAATAACTTCATTCTTATAGGATCAAGTATGGGTGCCTGGATAGCTCTGAATCAATTTAAATATTTTAAATCGCAAATAAAAGGCTTTTTGGGAATTGGCTCGGCTCCAGAATTTTTAACAAGACTTATGTGGAATAAATTTCCAAAAAAAACAAAGAAAGAATTACTGAAAACAGGAAAAATTTTAATCAAAAATGGAGGCTATGAATATCCAATTACTTTACAAATTATTAAGGATGGAAGAAAAAATAAAGTTTTACAAAAAAAAATAAATTCTAAAATAGGTGTAACAATGATTCACGGTCAAAAAGATGAAGTTGTTCCAGTTATTTTCTCTAGATTAGTATTAAAAGTTTTCAGTAAAGCTAAAAAAAAAGTTGTAATAATAAAAAATGGTGATCACAGTTTATCCAGCCAAAGGTCTTTAGGGAAAATAATCAAAGAATTATATGCCATTATTAAAAATATTATTTAACCCTTCCTTATATGAAGGATATTTTAAATTATATTTAAAAAAAGCTTTCATTTTTTTGTTATCTACTTTTTTTGAGTCTTTATAAAAATTTCTTAACATTTCGCTTTCAACTTCCTCAAGTTTAACTGAATTAGGTGTCTCCAGTTTTAATAATTTTGCACCGTAGGCTGCTACTTCAACTTGCGAAGCGGGTTTATCATCGCAGATATTATAAATTTCGTTATTTTTGAAATTATCAAGGGACTTAAATAAAATGTTAGCTATGTCGTCAACATGAATTCTTGAAAAAAAGTGATTTTTTTTATCTACAATTTGTACTTTACCAGTTTTTAATTTTTTCAAAATATTAAATTCATTTGAATATATTCCAGCTAATCTGAAAATTTGAAGCGGATAATTTTTTTTCTTCGATAAACTTTTCCAGTTTTTTTCTGCTTCTAATCTATTTATCCCATTATCTGACGTAGGTTGAGTAGCGCTATCTTCGTTAACCCAATCACCTTTGTGATCCCCATACACACTTGTTGCTGATAAATATGTAATCCATTTACAATTTTTAATTTTTTTTAGATTTGTATTAAGGTAATTTGCTGCAATATCTTTTCCATCAATAGGCGGAATAGAAACTAAAATGTAATCTGCTTCTTCTATTTTTTTTTTGATAGTGTTATCAAACTTGTTGTCAGTAAATTGATAAGAATTTATTTTTATATTATTAAATTCTATCTGATGCGTTTCTTGTCTAGAAGTAATACTTAAATCAAAGTCTTTTTTTTCATGAATTAACTTATTAATAAAACTTTCTGCGACTTGGCCAAAACCAAAGCAAAAGACCTTAGTTTTATTCATTAACCTGCTTTCTTAGTATGAGATCTTAAACTAATAGGATTGTCTAATTTATCAAGCATTTCTATTGGACAAATTTGTTTAAATTTTTTAAGTTTATTATCAAAGTCATTTAATATTTTCTGAGCAATTTTTGAATTTGTTTCTTTAACAAAAGTATTCAAACTTTCTTTCAAAAACTTCTTCCAATAATCTGTTTCGACTTCTTGCCAAACTATTGAGGTTGGATTAACAAAATTTTCAAATGTATTTTTATCATCATAAACAAATGCCATTCCACCTGTCATTCCTGCTCCAAAATTGTCACCAACTTCTCCTAGAATTATTGCTGTTCCACCTGTCATGTACTCACAACCATGAGCTCCACATCCTTCTACGATTGAAAAGCTTCCAGAGTTTCTAACTGCAAATCTTTCTCCTGCTTGCCCAGATGCAAATAGTTTTCCTGAAGTAGCTCCATATAGAACGGTGTTTCCTATTATTGTATTTTCATTTGAAACTAATGAACTTTTTGGAGATGGATGAACAACAATAGTTCCTCCAGATAATCCTTTGCCGACATAATCATTGCAGTCTCCTTCGACAATAAGTTTAATTCCTTTAGTTAAGAAAGCACCAAGAGATTGTCCCGCTGAACCCTCTAGTTTAATATTGACCGTATTTTCTTCTAATTTATTATTACCAAATTTTTTATAAATATGATGAGACAATCTTGTTCCTACTGATCTTGATGTGTTTTCTATTTCGTATTTAAATCTATTTTCTGAGTCTGTTTTAATATTATCTTTTATATCAGACCATATCTTTTCATCGAGAGTATCTGGTACTTCATTTATGTGTTTGTCTTTACAATATCTAGGATTTTCACCTGGATCAGCTTGAACTAATAGTGGATTTAAATCTAAATCATCTAAGTTAGAAGCCCCTTTGTTTACCTGAGTTAATAAATCTGTTCTTCCTATAATTTCATTGATTGATTTAAATCCAAGAGAAGCGAGAATTTCTCTTACTTCTGTTGCTGCAAACTTAAATAAATTTACAACTTTTTCTGGGGTACCGGTAAATTTTTCTCGTAAAGCCTCATCTTGACTACAAACTCCAACTGGACATGTGTTTGAATGGCATTGCCTTACCATTATGCATCCCATTGCAACCAAAGATGACGTGCCCATTCCATATTCCTCTGCTCCCATCATTGCGGCCATCACTATATCGCGGCCAGTTTTTAATCCACCATCAGTTCTTAAAGTAACGTTATGTCTTAAATTATTTAGCGTAAGAATTTGATTAGCCTCTGTTAAACCCATTTCCCAGGGTATACCCGCATACTTAATGCTTGTTTGAGGACTAGCGCCAGTTCCTCCAGAATGACCTGAAATCAAAATGATATCTGCTTTTGCTTTAGCCACACCTGCTGCTATTGTCCCAATACCAGTTGATGCAACTAATTTGACTCCAACTCTCGCACCTGGATTGATTTGTTTTAAATCATAAATTAGTTGGGCTAAATCTTCTATAGAGTAAATATCGTGATGTGGTGGTGGTGATATTAGAGTTACACCCGGCGTTGAATGTCTTAATCGCGCTATTTCTTTTGTAACCTTAAAACCTGGTAGTTGCCCTCCCTCACCTGGTTTAGCTCCTTGAGCAATTTTAATTTCTATTTCGTTAGCGTTATTTAAATAATCAACAGTTACTCCAAATCTGGCAGATGCAATTTGTTTCACTCTTGAGTTTGCGCTATCTCCGTTAGGTAATATTTTAAATCTTTTTGCATCCTCACCTCCTTCCCCGCTACAAGAGGCGCCTTTAATTCGATTCATTCCTATTGCTAAAGTTTCGTGAGCTTCAGCTGATAGTGCGCCATGAGACATGCTTCCACTTCCAAATCTTTTTAAAATTTCTTCAATTGGTTCTACTTCTTTAATATCAATAGGCTTTCTTTGTTTTTTAAATTCAAGTAAGTCTCTTATATTAATTGGAGGTAAATTATGAATTCCAGCAGAATACTTTTTATATAGTTCATACGAACCGCTACCTACAGCGCTTTGCAATAAATGAATTAATTTTCCTTGGTATTGGTGATCTTCACCACTTTTTCTATATCTGTATAATCCTCCAATAGGTAAAGTGAAAACATTTTTTGAATTAAATTTTGCATGAAGTTCTTTTATCTTTTTCTCAATTCCAATTATACCTATTCCTGAAATTCTTGAAGACATGCCTGGAAAATAATCTGAAACAATAGCTCTACTTAAACCTACGGCTTCAAAGTTGCATCCGCCTCTATAAGAACTTATTACTGATATTCCCATCTTTGACATAATTTTAAGAAGACCAGCATCAATTGATTTTTTAAATTTATTTACACATGTTTCAAAATCAGATTTACCGAATAATTTTTTTTCAAATCTTTGATGAATACTATCAATTGCAAGATATGGGTTCACTGTAGTAGCTCCGACACCAATTAAAATAGCAAAAGAGTGAGTATCCATTGCGTCAGAACACTCAACATTAAGAGAACAATAGCCTCTCAATCCGTGTTTTACTAAGTGAGAGTGGACTGCTCCTACAGTTAATATACTTGGAATACTTGCTTTTTGATTTGTAATATTTTTATCAGATAATATTAAACAAGTGCTTCCTTCTCTAACAGCAGTTTCTGCCTCTTCTCTAATTAGTTCAATTCTTTCCTTGAGAGAATCTTCGACATTAAAAGTGCAGTCAATTTCCTTAACTTTTTTTGAGAAAAATTTTTTAAATTTTTTAAATTGTGAATTGGTAAGTATTGGGCTATCCAAAACATAAATATTTTCCTCTGTAAGATTATCGAAATCTAAAATGTTGCCTAGATTCCCAAATCTTGTTTTTAAACTCATTACTTTATTTTCTCTTAAAGAGTCAATTGGTGGATTGGTTACTTGGCTAAAGTTTTGTCTGAAATAATGTGATACAGGTCTAAAATGGCTTGATAAAACTGCAACTGGAGTGTCATCGCCCATCGAGCCTGAAGCTTCTTTTCCTTCTTCTGCCATTGGGTGTAGAATTAATTCTAAGTCCTCTATACTTAAACCTGATAAAAACTGTCTTTTCCTTAAATCCTCACCTAAGAAATTTGGCTTTTCTTCTCCAAATGAAATCTTTTTTTCCAAATCAATAATTTGTTTATTGTATTTTTTATAATCTTTTGCCAAAAGGTCCTTTATCTCTTTATCTTTAAATAGTTTTCCTTTTTTTAAATCGATTGCAATAATTTGACCTGGACCAAGTTTTCCTTTTTCAACAATCTTTTCCTCTGGAATTTTAATCATTCCAGTTTCTGAACCCGCAAAAAATAGATCATCTGAGGTAATTGAATATCTTAAAGGCCTTAGTCCGTTTCTATCAGAGGAAGCCAAAACCCATTTCGCGTCAGTTGCGCAAATAGCTGCTGGACCATCCCATGGCTCTATAGTGCTGTTAAGGAAATTAAATAAATCTTGATGGTTTTTTGGAACTGTTTTGCTTCTCTTTGACCATGAGTCTGGGATCATCATTAATTTTATTAATGGTGCTAATTTTCCTGAATGCGTTAAAAGTTCAAAAACATTATCAAGCGCGCCAGAATCTGAAGAGCTTCTTATCACTGGCTTTAAATTTTTTACATCTTTAAAAAGCTGACTAGACATGTCTTGTTCATGAATTTTCATCCAGTTTTTATTTCCTTTAACCGTATTTATCTCTCCGTTGTGCGCTAAAGTTCTAAAAGGTTGGGCCAAATCCCAACTTGGGAAGGTGTTAGTTGAATATCTTTGGTGAAAAATTGCAAATCTTGAAGTTAACTTTTCATCATGAAGGTCTGGATAAAATTCAGATAACATTTCAGCTAGAAACATACCTTTATAAACAATAGATCTTGAGCTGAATGAGCAGATATAAAAGTCTTTTATTTGCTTGTCTCTTGCAACTTTTTCAATTTTTTTTCTTGTTTCGAATAAATCTCTTTCAAGATCATTAGTTTGCAATGCCTCATTTTTCTTAAACATTACCTGAGCAATTTCTGGACGATTTTGATCAGCCGTTTTTCCTAAAACACTAGGATTAATTGGGACTTGTCTCCAACCATATATGTAATAATTTTCAGCTAATAGTGCGGACTCTATAATCTCTCTACATTTTTCTTGTTCTGAATAATCTGTTCTTGGAAGAAAAACCATTCCAACGCAAATTCTTTTATTTTCGTCAAGAGTATGTCCAGTTGAAGAAATTTTCTCTTTAAAGAAATCAGGTGCTATTTCAATTTGAATTCCTGCTCCGTCACCAGATTTTCCATCAGCATCCACGGCTCCTCTGTGCCATATTGCTTTTAGC
This sequence comes from uncultured Pelagibacteraceae bacterium, assembly GCA_902557785.1. Classification (GTDB taxonomy): domain Bacteria; phylum Pseudomonadota; class Alphaproteobacteria; order Pelagibacterales; family Pelagibacteraceae; genus Pelagilacustribacter. The sequence goes on from CACEBP010000008.1 coordinate 22,879, forward strand.
GCCTCAATACCATACTCAACAATTTTTCTAGATTTTTTTCCATTCGTAGATGCAATTAAACCTACTCCACATGCATCATGTTCCATATCTAAAGAATAATTTAAACTTTTTTCTAAGATTTTTTTATTTTTTTTATAATTTTTCATTTTGATTATGCTGCAACCACTGTTTTATTTTTGTTGACTTTTGATTGTAAATATTTTTCAATCTGAATGGCTGCATCTCTACCGTCTCTGATTGCCCAAACTACCAGTGACGCTCCTCTCACAATATCTCCAGCTGCAAACACTCCGTCTAAATTAGTTTGCATTGATTTCAAATCAATTTTTAAAGTCCCCCATTGAGAAACAACTAATTCATTAGCGTTAAACAACTTAGGTAGATTTTCAGGATCAAATCCTAAAGATTTGATTACAAGATCTGCCTGGATCTTATATTCAGATCCCTTTTCAATTTCGGGTCTTCTTCTGCCGGATGAGTCAGGTTCACCTAGTTTCATTTTATTTACCTCCACTGCTTCTACCTTATCATTTCCAATGAAACTTTTTGGACTTGTTAACCAAACAAATTCTACTCCTTCCTCTATAGCATTTCCTACTTCTCTTGCGGATCCTGGCATATTTTCTCTATCTCGCCTATATAAACATTTTACTGATTTAGCTTTTTGTCTTACTGATGTCCGCACGCAGTCCATTGCTGTGTCACCTCCACCAATTACAACAACATTTTTACCTTCAGCATTTAATGTTCCGTCATCAAATAATTTAACTTTGTCACCCAAACCTTTTCTGTTAGATGCAGTTAAAAAATCCATCGCAGGAAAAATATTTTGGAGATTGTGGCCAGGTATGCCTATCTCTCTTGCTTTATAAACTCCTGTTGCAATTAATATAGCTTCATGTTTTTCTTTAAGTTCATATAAAGTTTTATCTTTTCCAACCTCAAAATTTTGAACAAACTTTATACCAGAGTCTCTAAGCAGCTTTGTTCTTCTCTCGACAACAAATTTTTCCAATTTAAAATTTGGAATACCATAAATTAAAAGACCACCAGGCCTATCGTATCTATCATAAATTGTTACTTGATAACCTGATTTCCTTAACTCCTCAGCACAAGCCATCCCTGCGGGGCCAGCACCTATAATTCCGATTGATTGTTTTAATTCTTTTTTAACTTTAAATGGTTTTACCCAACCTTTTGCCCAAGCTGTATCTGTAATATACTTTTCTATTGATCCAATAGTTACTGTTCCATGACCTGACTGTTCTATTACGCAATTACCTTCGCACAGCCTATCTTGAGGACATATCCTACCGCACACCTCCGGCATATTATTTGTGCTTTGTGATACTTCATAAGCTTCTTTTAAACGGCCCTCTGCAGTTAATTTTAACCAATCAGGAATATTATTACTTAATGGACAATGAATTTGGCAAAAAGGTACTCCACATTGAGAACACCTGCTCGATTGTTCCGTTGCCTTATTGGTTATGTATTCTTTGTAAATTTCGTTAAAATCACCTTTTCTTTTGATAGTATTTCTTTTCTCAGGTGTCTCTTGCTTAACATCTACAAATTGAAGCATTTTTTTTTTCATTAAGGTTTAGTAATAAAAAATTATTATAAATTACATATTTTTTAGGTCAATAGTAGTTACCTATTACTTAAATTTTCAATGTTTTTGATGTTATTTTTTGCATAACTGTTATGCATTTTAAATGTCATTAAAAAAACAACCTTCAATATTAATCGTTGCTCAATGATTGAAATATTAGCCCTTTCCATAATTCAAGGTGTAACAGAATTTTTACCCATAAGTTCATCTTCTCACTTAATTTTATTTTCAACATTTTCAAGCTTTGAAAGTCAAAGTCTATCAATAGATGTTAGTCTTCACATAGGTTCTTTTATTGCAGTAATAACTTATTTTCGTAAAGAAATTATTAATTTTGTTGAAAATAAAAAATTATTTGCAAAAATTTTTATTGCTTCCATACCTGTCATGCTTTTAGGTTTTTTTTTAGTTCAAACAAATCTAATTGAAAAAATAAGAAACATACAAATAATTGGTTGGACAACATTAATTTTTGGCGTTTTACTTTATATAAGCGATAAGTTTAAAATAGAAAAAAATATTGAGAATAATCTAAATTATAAATCCATCATATTTATAGGTTTTTTTCAAATCCTTTCATTGATACCTGGTGTAAGCAGATCAGGTGTGACTATAACTGCAGCTAGATTCCTTAATTTTAAAAGGTTTGATGCCGCTAAGATTTCTTTTTTATTATCAATACCAACTTTAGGTGCAGTTTCCTTTTTTGGAATAAAGAATATTATTTTTGAGGAAGATGCTTATTTTTCATCAATGAATTTAATTTCTATTTTCTTATCATTTATATTTTCTCTTATAACTATTAAATTTTTCCTGAAATATATAAAACATTTTAGTCTCAACTTATTTATATTTTATAGAGTGTCCCTAGGTGTTTTTTTATTACTTTTAGCTTATTCACAGTAAGAAAGTTAATGTTATTAATATAATAATGACTATTGCAAAAAAAAGTATTACGGATTTTTGTAAAGAAATATTGAATAAAAATTTCATAATTATTTTTAATTATTTATCAAATAAATTTCAATAAAATTATGGTGCGCCTGCTAGGATTTGAACCCAGAACCTCCTGGTCCGTAGCCAAGCGCTCTATCCAGTTGAGCTACAGGCGCATAAATTTTAATTTTAAAATATTATTGAACATAGTCTAAATTTAATTACTATCAAAATATGGCTATTAAAAAAGAATTATTTATAAACATATTGTTTCTAATTATACCTATTAGTTATGTAGCGGGCAATCTATTACTTAATTTAAATATTCTACTGATAATAATAATTTCAATATTTTCTTTTGGATTAAAAATATTTAAAGAAAAAATAACTGAAATTGATAAAGTTTTGCTTGTTCTCTTCTTGTTTATAATAATAAACGGAATAGTAAATGATTTTTTAAGGTACGATAATTCAAATATTATTTTTTTGAAATCTTTAGGATATCTACGGTATATAATTTTATATTTTATAATTAAATTTTTAATTCAAAAAAATATTATTAATTTTAAATATCTCTTTTTTTCTTTTGGAGCTACTTGCGCATTTGTAGCATTTGATATAATTGTTCAATTTATATTTAATAAAGATCTTTTTGGATACGAAGCTACAAAAGCGCAAAGAGTTTTAAGTGGACCTTTTGGTGACGAATACATAGCTGGATCATTTATACAAAGATTTTACATTTTCTTATTATATTTTTTATTGCTATTTGGTAATTTTAAAAAAAATCAAACTAAAAGTCTTTTAATTTATTTTGCAATTGCTCTTACATTATTAGGTTGTCTATTGGCAGGTAATCGCATTCCTTTTATGCTGTTTGTTTTATCTCTAACTTTATTTTGTATATTTGAAAAAAAATTTAGAAAGCAATTTTTGACTATTTTTATAATTAGTTTTTTGCTTATATCTTTTAATATAACTTTTAATGAAAGCGTTAAGAAACATTTTTCACATTTTGTTGGAAGAAGTGTAGAAATGAAGGATTATTTTTTAAAGAGATATACCGCCGACAAGTTTAATTATATTCCAAACACTTACGCAAAAGAAATCGAGACCGGTTTGCAAGTATGGGAGAATAATAAATTATTTGGCGGTGGTATTCGTTCGTTTTACTTTAATTGTTCAGAACTAGAGAGTCCGATTTTTGAAAAACATGGAGGTACTAACTGTAATGCACATCCTCACAACTACTATTTACATATTGCTACTGAATTAGGTTTGTTTGGTCTTTTTTTATTTTTCATCACATTCTTAATTGTTACATTAAAATCCCTTAAAATAATTTTTTTTTCCAATAAAAATATTAATAAAAGTCTATTGTTACCCTTTTTTTTAGCTTTTGTGATGGAAATATTTCCATTTAAAACGACGGGAAGTTTTTTTACCAGCTCTAATTCTATATTTTTATTTATAATTATTTCATTTATTATAGGCTTAGCTGAATTAAAAAAAGAATATAAACTGTGATTAAAAATAAAATTGTAATTACGTCCGCCTCAAGGACTGCCGTAGCTTCACTCGGTAAATCTTTTAAAGATATTCCAGCAGATGAATTAGGATCTTGCGTAATTAAAGATGCCTTGAAAAAATCACATATAAACAAAACTGAAGTTGACGAAGTGATACTTGGACAAGTGCTTACCGGCGGAACTGGACAAAACCCAGCACGTCAAGCAGCTTTAAGATCAGGTATCCCTAAAGAGAAGCCAGCCTATATCGTCAATCAAGTTTGTGGATCTGGTATTAGATCGATAGCCTCAGGTCTTCAAAGTATTATGTCGAAAGACTCAAAGATTGTTTTAGCAGGCGGTCAGGAAAATATGTCATTAGCTCCTCACGCAATTCATCTTAGAAATGGAAAAAAACTAGGTGATACTGAATTGATTGATACAATGATCAAAGATGGTTTGTGGGACGCTTTTCATGGATATCATATGGGCATTACGGCAGAAAATGTTGCTGAAAAATTTCAAGTAACACGTGATCAACAAGATAATTTTGCATTAAAATCCCAAGAAAAAGCTTTGGAGGCTCAAAAAAATGATAAGTTTAAAGAGGAAATCGTAAACTTTAAAATCAAGTCAAAAAAAGCAGAAACAGATTTTAATAAAGATGAGCATCCAAGAGATGGGGTGAATTATGAAACTTTATCTAGACTGAAACCAGTTTTTAAAAATGATGGAACTGTCACAGCTGGAAACGCTTCAGGCATTAATGATGGAGCTGCAGCAGTAGTTTTAATGTCAGAAGAGGAGGCAAACAAAAGAAAAATAAACAAATTAGTTTCTATTAAATCATGGGCAAGTTGTGGTGTAGATCCTTCATTGATGGGCACTGGTCCAATTCCATCGTCTAGAAAAGCATTAGAATTAGCTGGTTGGTCTGTAAACGATGTTGATCTTTTCGAGATTAATGAGGCTTTTGCTGCTCAAAGTATCGCTGTTTTAAAAACGCTTTCTATTCCAGAAGAAAAAGTTAATGTGAATGGTGGCGCTATAGCTTTAGGTCATCCTATTGGAGCCTCTGGAACTAGAATTCTTGTAACACTTATTCATGAAATGATAAAGCGTGACGTCAAAAAAGGTTTAGCAACACTTTGTATCGGTGGTGGTATGGGCATTGCAATGTGTGTTGAGAGATAAATTATTTTTCAATGGAACTGCCTATAGTAAATCATCCTGATTATGTAGCTAAAATTAACGACGATAATAAATTCCCTATTAAAAAGTTTGGTGCTCTTGCTGAACATTTAATTAAAGAGGATGTAGTAAAAAAATTCCATACACCTAAAGAATGCTCTATTTCAACAATGAAAACATCTCACTCATTAGAATATATTAATCATATTAAAAATAAGACTTTAGATTTAAAACTTCAAAAGAAAATTGGTTTTCCTATTAACGATAGCGTTGTAAGAAGATCATTCGTTGCTACGGGTGGAACAGTTCTAGCTAGCAAACTTGCTTTGGACTCAAAACTTGCGTGTAATACTGCTGGAGGAAGCCACCACGCTACCTTTAATTGTGGAGCAGGTTATTGTGTTTTTAACGATGTTGCTGTTGCAGCTAATTACTTAAAAAATAGATATTATGCAAATAAAATACTTATAATTGATTTAGATGTACACCAAGGAAACGGAAACTCAGAAATATTTAAAAATGATAAAAATGTATTAACTTTTAGTATGCACTGTGCCTCTAACTATCCTGCAAAAAAATCTAAAAGTGATATTGATATTGAGCTTAAGGATCGAATGGAAGATATAGAATATTTAAATATTTTAAATAAAAATTTAAAAGAATTAAACAAAAATAAGTACGACTTTGTTTTCTACGTAGCTGGAGTTGATATTCATTTTGATGATCGTTTAGGCAAACTTAAGATTACTGACGAAGGAATAAATAAAAGAGATCAAATAGTAATTGAAAATTTTTACTCAAAAAATATTCCTTTGTGTGGTGTTTTAGGCGGAGGTTACAATAAAAATTTTAATAAATTGATTGAATTACACTCTATGCTTCATAAAAATTGTGCTGAGATTATTTAAAACTCAGCCTTAACTACTTATAGGAGTTCAAGGGTTAAGGCCGAGCTTAGATCTAAATTAACCTAAATTTAACTCAATTTTTACCTTAGAAATTGACGCGCTACAAATTTAACAGTGACATTATATCATTTTTTGAAATTTTTAAGATTTGAGTTGTGGCAAATTTTCATAAAACTTCAAAGATTCAGGGTTCGCAATAGCTTCTTTATTATTTATCTTTTCTCCATTTATTATCTGCCTAACTGCTAACTCTACTATTTTTCCGCTTTTGGTTCTTGGTATCTCAGGAACTTTAATAATTATCGAAGGAACATGTTTTGGGGAACAGTTTTCTCTTATTTTTGATTTAATTGATTTTATTTTTTCATCATCCAGCTCTTGATTGTTTTTAGTTGTTACAAACAGAATTACCCTTACATCATCATTGTAATCTTGCCCTATAACTAACCCTTCTGTGATAAAATCAATGTCCTCAACTTGCTGATAAATTTCTGCCGTTCCTATTCTTACGCCCCCAGGATTAAGTGTGGCATCAGACCTTCCACGCATAATAAATCCATTATTAATAGTTCGCTCAATGAAGTCACCATGATGCCAAATATTTTCAAATCTATTGAAATAAGCTTTATAATATTTTTGACCATCGTCATCGCCCCAAAATTTTACTGGCATGGATGGAAAAGGTTTTTTAACTACTAGCTCACCTTTCTCTCCGTCTTTTACACTTTTTCCCTCATCAGTAAAAACATCCACATCAATGCCTAGGCTCTGCCCTTGAATTTCTCCCATATATACTTTTGAGTAAAGATTTCCTAAAACTAAACAACCAACCAAATCTGTCCCTCCTGCAATAGATGCAAGATGAACATCTTTCTTTAAATTTTTATATACATACTTAAAGCTTTCCTCGGCTAAAGGAGATCCCGTTGAAGTTATGATTTTAATTGAACTTAAATCCAAATTTTTACTGCTATATTTTTCATTTTTTAAGTGATCTATATATTTAGCGCTTACACCAAAAAGATTAATTTTCTTTTTTTGACAGTATTCTAATAAAATATCAATTTTAGGATAAACAGGAGCCCCGTCAAATAAGAAAATCGAAGATCCTGTTGCTAATCCTCCAACCAACCAATTCCACATCATCCATCCGGTAGTAGTATAATAAAATAATTTATCGTTATCCCTTATATCGCAATGAAGCATGAATTCTTTGTTATGTTCGACTAAAACGTTACCGGCTCCATGAGTTATACATTTAGGTTTACCAGTTGTACCACTTGAATAAAGAACATAGATAGGATGATTAAATTCAAATCGTTCAAAAGTTTCATCCATTTTTTCTTTTTCTAAAACTTGATCAAAGTTTATATAATTTTTAAGATTCATGTCCTCTTTTTTATTGTATGCGAATACTAAAGTTTCTTTTATTGAAGGAATTTGCTTTAAAATATCTTCAATCTTTTCAAGAATATTTATTTTTTTGCCATTATAAAAATAGTGATCACTTGTAATTAAAATACTAGGTTCAATTTGTTTAAATCTATCTACGACTCCTTGCGTGCCAAAGTCTGGGGAACATGACGACCATATAATTCCATTTTTTGCACAAGCTAGGAAACTAATTATAGACTCAATTTTATTTGGGACATAAGCTGCAACACGATCTCCTTTTTTTAAACCTATAGATTTTAAGTAGTGAGAAAATTTACAAACTTTATTGTAAAGATGTTCCCAAGAAATGTCTTCTTCGAACCCTTTCTCGGATAAAAAACTTATTGCTATCTCTGATGACTTTTTCTTAAGAATATTTTCAGCGTAATTTAGTTTTGAATCTGGAAAAAATTTAGTCTTATTAAATATTTCATTATATTTAATTATTTCTTTTCCTTTATCTCCTATAATTTTTGAATAATCCCAAAACTTCGACCAAAATTCTTCAGGGTGATCTACTGTCCATCTCCACAAATTTTTAAAATTATAGTTTGATTTAAGATTTATAAATTTTGAAAAATCTTCAAGAAGAGAATCTTGTTTCTTTTTGCTAGAGGGCTCCCACAAAGATTTTTGCATAAAAGCTAGCTTAGCTTTTATTTTTTTATCTTAATAGATATTTTTTAAGAATAATTTTCTGAACTAAAACTGCTCTATTAGTTTTAATCTCTCTTTTTTTGAATAAAAAATTTATTAACCAACGCATGACACATATGAGTAAAACTAATTGACGAAAAAAAGCGGAAAATGTGACAAAAATCGATCTTATCCGACTATTTGCCCTATTCTTTAATGTTTATTAATTATTTATTTTTTAATATGTTGCACCCAGTTTATAATAGCTAATTATGGCTCAGAATATTTCAGTTCCAGATATAGGTGATTTTAAAGATGTTGAGGTCATAGAAGTACTTGTTAAACCTGGAGACCAAATAAACAAGAATGATCCCATCGTTACAATCGAGAGCGATAAGTCAAGCGTGGAAATACCTTCTCCAGCTGCTGGTGAAATCAAAGATTTAAAAGTTAAAATTGGGGATAAAGTTTCGGAGGGAAGTGTATTAGCAACGATAGAAAATGGCCAAGCGGCCTCGGCTCCAAAAGAAAAAAAAACAGTTAAAGAAGTTCAAACTCAAGAAAAGCCAAAAACTAATGGTGAAGTAAATCAGGTGAGACAGGTTAAGAAAGTCTTTGCTGAACCGGCTTCAAAAGATGATATTGATCCTATTGAAACAAATGAATGGATAGATTCTCTAAATTCAGTTATTGAAAATGATGGTTCTTCACGAGCAAGTTATTTATTAAACAAAGTTATTGATCAAGCTTATAAGTCTGGTCTTGTTCTTCCAGATACAAGAACAACTCCTTACATTAATACTATTCCTCCAGAGGCTGAGATAAAATCACCTGGTGATCAAAATATTGAAAAAAAAATACGGGCATATGTGAGGTGGAATGCTGCAGCGATGGTCGTAAAAGCTAATAAAAAAAGTCCTGAACTAGGTGGTCACATCGGTACTTTTGCATCCGCAGCTACACTTTACGATGTGGGAATGAATCATTTTTGGAGAGCAAAAAATAACAAATTTGGAGGAGATTTAATTTATTTTCAAGGACACTCGGCGCCAGGAATGTACGCGAGAGCTTTCTTAGAAGGAAGACTTACCTCAAAACAACTAGATGGTTTTAGACAAGAAGTTAATAAAGGAGGTTTGTCCTCATATCCTCACCCTTGGTTGATGCCAAAGTTCTGGCAGTTTCCAACTGTATCTATGGGTCTTGGACCTATCATGGCTATTTATCAAGCCAGATTTTTAAAATATCTTATCAATAGAGGATTAGTTAAAGATGAGGGAAGAAAAATTTGGGTATTTCTTGGTGATGGTGAAATGGATGAACCTGAGTCACTAGGTGCAATTGGTTTAGCTGCTCGTGAAAAATTAGATAACTTAATTTTTGTTGTAAATTGTAATTTGCAAAGACTGGATGGTCCCGTTCGAGGAAATAGTAAAATTATTCAGGAACTAGAGGGAAGCTTTAGAGGTTCGGGTTGGAATGTAATAAAAGTTATTTGGGGATCATACTGGGATCAATTATTAGCTAAAGATAAAACTGGCCTTCTTATAAAGAGGATGAATGAATGCGTTGATGGAGAATACCAAGCCTTTAAAGCTAAAGGTGGGACTTATGTTAGAGAAAAATTTTTTGGAAAATATCCTGAGCTTACTGAGCTTGTTTCTTCTTTGACAGATAAAGATATTTGGAGATTAAATAGAGGAGGCCATGATCCTCACAAAGTTTATGCAGCTTACGCAGCAGCAATGCAACATACTGGATCACCCACGGTTATCTTAGCAAAAACCATCAAAGGGTATGGAATGGGTAAAACAGGTGAAAGTGTAAACACAACCCATCAACAAAAAAAATTAGATGAAGAGGATCTGCTTTACTATAGAGATAGATTTAATGTCCCGTTAACAGATAAACAGGTAAAAAATATAGAGTATTACAAACCGAGCGAAAATTCTGAAGAAATAAAATATTTAAAAGATAAGAGAATTAAACTTGGAGGTTTCATTCCCGAACGAACATCTTTTGCTAAACAAATTAAAGCTCCTCCAAAAGATATTTTTGATGCCTTTATGAAATCAACTGGCAAAAAAGAAATGTCTACGACAATGGCTTTGGTAAGAATGATGACTTCGCTGCTTAGAGATAAAAACGTTGCTTCAAGATTAGTGCCAATCATTCCTGATGAAGCTAGAACTTTTGGAATGGAGGGTTTCTTTCAAAAAATCGGTATTTATGCACATGAAGGACAGAAATATGAACCTGTGGACTCTGAACAGTTAAGTTCATATCGAGAAGATAAAAGTGGTCAGGTCTTAGAGGAAGGTATCAATGAGTCTGGGGCGATGTCATCTTGGATTGCAGCAGGAACCGCTTACACTAATCACGATATCGAAATGATACCAGTTTATATTTTCTATTCTATGTTCGGATTTCAAAGAGTTGGAGATCTAGCATGGGCAGCTGGTGATTCTCAAGCTAGAGGGTTTTTAATTGGAGCAACAGCAGGAAGAACTACATTAGCTGGGGAAGGATTACAACACCAAGACGGGCACAGCCAATTATTAGCATCAAATATTCCAAACTGTATCAGCTATGATCCTACTTTTGCCTATGAAATGGCGACAATCTTTAGGGAAGGTTTAAGAAGAATGCATGAAAAGAAAGAGAATATCTTCTACTACATTACTGCAATGAATGAAAACTACTCTCATCCAGAAAAACCTAAAGGTTGCAAAGATGGAATTTTAAAAGGTATGTACTTATTTAAAGAAGGAAAAAATAAAGGAAAAACTAAAGTTCAATTATTAGGTTCAGGGACTATTTTAAGAGAAATCATAGCCGCTTCTGAAATCTTGTCAAAAGAATATAATATAGACGCAGACATATGGAGTGTAACGAGTTTTAATGAATTAAGAAGAGATGGAATGGAAACTGAAAGATTAAATCTTTTAAATCCAAATAAAAAACCAAAAAAATCTTACGTTCAAGAATGTTTGTCTAAAAGAGATGGGCCAGTTATAGCAGCTTCAGATTATACTAGAGTATTTACAGATCAGATAAGACCTTACACGGACAAGAAGTTTTACTCATTTGGTACTGATGGATATGGAAGAAGTGATACTAGAAAAAATTTAAGAAAATTTTTTGAGGTAGATAAAGAGCATATAGTAGCCTTTACCTTAAGCGCATTGGCAAAAGAACAACTTGTAGGTTCTGAAGAAGCAGAAAAAGCGATTAAAAAGTATAAGATAGACAAAGAGAAAGATTTCCCAGCAAATTTATAAAATGACAATTCAAAAAATTTTAGTTCCAGATATGGGTGACTTTAAAGATGTCGAGGTTATCGAGGTTCTTGTAAAAAAAGGTCAAGTTATTAAAAAAAATGACTCTTTAATAACTTTAGAAAGTGACAAATCAAGTGTTGAGGTGCCCTCAACTCACGAAGGTAAGATAGAAAAAATTAATGTTTCTGTAGGTGATAAAATTAATAAAGGGGATTTAATTCTTACTTTAGAATCAAAACAAGAAACAAATGAACCTGTAAAAGAAAAATCTAAAAAAGAACCAGTAAAACAAAAAATACAAAATGAAGTAGTCCAGGTACAAAAGCAACAACCTGCACCTAGTGTTCCTGCTTCAGGAAAAAGTTCTGCAAGTCCAAAAATAAGAAAATTTGCAAGAGAGCTTGGAGCGGATATTTCTAAAATTTCTGGCACACAACGTGCTGGGAGAGTTTCAGCCGAAGATGTTAAAAATTTTATAAGATCTCAAGTTACAGTTTCTCAAGGTGAGGTGCAAAAAAAAGAAGTTACAAAATATGTGGAAGAATATTCTCACGAAGAATTTGGGGAAATTGCAACACAAGATCTACCACGTGTTAAGAAACTTTCGGGACCACATTTAGTGAGATCATGGACAGAAATTCCACACGTTACTCAACATGATGAAATAGATGTTACTGACATGGAGCAGTTTAGAAATTCTTTGTACGATTATTATACTGGTGAAAAAATAAAAGTAACTCCTCTTGCTTTTATTGCAAAAGCCTTAGTGAGCGCTCTAAAAGAATTTCCAAATTTTAACGCATCATTAAACACTGAGAGTAATAAAATTATTTATAAAAAATATTTTCATATTGGTTTTGCCGTTGATACTCCTCATGGCCTAATGGTTCCAAAATTGAGAAACGTTGATCAAATGAGTATTCAAAAAATTGGGGAAGAGCTTAAAAATATAAGTCAACTTTGCAGAGAACTTAAGATTGATAAAAAAGAATTTTTTGGTGGATCGATGACTATCTCAAGTTTAGGAGGAATTGGCGGAACACATTTTACACCTATCATTAATCCGCCAGAGGTAGCAATTTTAGGAGTTGGAAGAACTTTCGATCGACTTGTTAAAGAAAAAAATCAAATAGTTTCTAGAAAAATACTTCCAATATCATTATCTTATGATCACAGATTAATAGATGGTGCGGAAGGTGCTAGATTTTGTGTCTATCTTGGAAAATGTCTTGGAAAAGATTTTGCCTTTAAGCTTGCTGTTTAGATCTTCTTAAATTATTAACCCCTGATGGATAAAAAATCTTTCTCGCTAATTTGCGCTATTGTTACGTCTGTTCTTTGGGGCTCAGCTTTTGTAGCACAAGACATGGGCATGGATTTTATAGGGCCACATACTTTTAATGTAGGAAGATTTTTAATCGGGTTTTTAACTCTAGTTCCTTTCTTTTTTATTTTTGAATTTAAAAATGTAAATTTAAAACAACTTGATAAAAGAAAAATAGCTTATTTTTTATTTTACTTAGGATTTGTTTTAGCCATAGGCCAAGAACTACAACAGATTTCTTTAATCTATACTGATGTAGCTAACACAGGGGTTTTCACAGTTTTTTATGTTTTAGTCGTTCCGGTAATTTCTTATTTTATCTTTTCAAAAAAAATGCATTGGTCAATTTGGCCATCAGTTTTTATATGTATTCTTGGTGGCTTGCTTCTAAGTGAACTAAACAATTATTCAGTAAGATTGGGTGATACTTTAGGTATCTTAAGTGCCTTTTGTTGGGGAGTTCATATTTTGCTTATCAGAAAAACAATTGAAATGTTTAACTTTCCTATAACTATAGCAATGTCTCAATGTTTTGTGGCATGCTTAGTTTTGATTGGTCCAATGTTTTACTTTGAGGATCCAACGTTTAATAATTTTTTAAAAGACTCATACGAAGTTTTATATGTAGGAATTCTATCAAGTGGTCTTGCTTTTTTATTACAAACATACAGTTTGCAAAATATATCTCCAGCTCCTGCTGCAATAGTTTTCTCATTAGAAGGTGTTTTTGCAGCTATATTAGCTTGGTTAATTCTCGACCAATTTTTAAATGAAATTAAAATTTTAGGAATATTTTTAATATTAGCTGCTGTAATTTTCTCACAACTAATGCCAATATATGATAAGAAAAATTATGGACGAGACTAATAAAGGTTTTATGAAGCATTTAGGTGGTCTGGAATTAAAACAGAACAGCGAAACACAATACGAATTTATTGTTGAAGTAAAAGAAATGCATCTAAATACTGGAAAAATTGCTCATGGTGGTTTTCTTGCTTCCATTGCAGACACAGGAATGGGCACAGCTGCTCATAGAGTAGCAGGAGATAAAAGATGTGTAACAATAAATTTAGATATGAAATTTATTTCTGCAGGTTTGTTAGGTGATAAATTGAGAGGAAAAGTTAAGATATTAAAAAAAACAAATACTCTGATCTTTATCTCTTGTGAAATTTCAAATTCTAGCGACATAGTTGCCTCTGCAAGTGGTACTTGGAAAATACTAAAATAGTAAATAATGCATACAAGATCTGTTTTAGTTTCTGCTCTACTCTCTCTTTTCATATTTAATAACGCATCAGCAAATTTTTTTAAGAACATAACTAACTTAATTGACGGAAATTATGAAAGCCTTAGATACGGAATATCAGTTGCTGATGTAGACAACAATGGAACATATGAATTTATAGTTGCGGGTTTTGGAAGTGAAAATTTAGCTCTTTCGTATAAAGATAATAAATTAAAAAATATTATTGATGATGAAAAATTTACTGATAAAAAAAGTTTTACTATTGGAGTTGCAGCATGCGATATTGACTCTGATGGGTATGAAGAAATTTATTTTCTTAATACAGACACATATAGTGGTAAAAAAAAATATTCTGATAGATTAATAGATCTAAAAAACAAAAAATTTTTTGATATTTTCGAAGAGAAGAAAAACCAATCAGATTTAAACTTTACAGCTGGTCGTTCTGTAGTCTGTGTAGACAGAAAAGGAAATGGAAAATTTGGGATTTATGTTGCTAATTATGGCGGCCCTACAAGATTCTATGAAAAATTTAAAGGAAGAATTGCTGATAAAGCAACAGAGTTTGGGTTGGACAAAATAACTGGAGGTCGAGCAGTTGTTGCGGGCCACATTCTATCCGGCAATATTGATATTTTCGCTGCAAACGAAAGAGGAGTTAATTTTTTGTATAAAAATGTTGATGGTACTTTCTATGATGTTGCCTCAAGGTACGAAGTTTTAGATCCCTATGAAAATGGAAGAGGAACAACCTTAAGTGATGTCTTGTACAGAGGACAATTAGATATAGTGAGTGGTAATTGGGACGGGGAACATCGAATTTTTGTAAAAAAAGAAAATACATTTAAAGATATTGCTGAAGGTGAATTTAAGATACCGTCCAAAATAAGAACAGTAATATCTGCAGATTTTGATAATGACGGTTACGATGAAATTTTTTTAAATAATATTGGAGAGCCAAATAAATTATTTAAGATTAAAGAAAACGGGAAGCTAAAAGAAATTGATTTAGCAATTAATTCTGAACCTAATGGACTTGGTACTGGCGCAGCTGTGGCAGATATCGATAAAGATGGCATTTTAGAATTATTAATCTCACATGGAGAAACTGGGAACCAAATACTTACTCTTTATAAAGCTGATATAAAAAAAGGTAATAACTTTTTAAGAATAAAACCATTAAATAAAAATGGTGCACCGGCAAGAGGTGCTACGGTAACGCTTACTTCTAATTTAAGAGAACACTCTAAAACAATCGATGCAGGATCAGGATATTTATGTCAAATGGAGCCTGTTGCTCATTATGGAATTCGGAAAGGTGAAAAAGATTTTAAAGTTTCAATTAAATGGACAAACGGAAAGACTAATAATTACAAAATTACAAAAACTGGAAAAACATATATTTTTAAACAAAGTAATATGACTATCTCGCCATCTTAATAAATATATCGCCCATACCGATATTCATTTCTTCTAAAGGAATATCATTTTTGAAAGCACAAAATTTTCCTGTAATTTCATTAGACTCTATTTTTTTAATATCTGTTTTTTGACATTTTTTTGCTTCGTATAAAATTCCTATTACTAATTTACTGTCAACTACATGAACCTCCTCTTTATTTAATTTTTGACCATTGCAGAAATAATTTCTATTTACTTCCTTTGGAAAATCTTTTTTTGAGCATGGATTATCTATTAAAAGAACATTAATCGTTTTTGGGCCATCTTTAAATTTATGTTTGATTTTTTTAACCTTAGTATAATTCATGAGATCACAAGAACATGGCCAACAACACCTGTAAAGTTCGCCGCAAATATTTTTTTGTGTTCTTAGTTCTTTAACAAAAATAAAATCTGGTTTTTCTCCAGGGTTAATCAATGAACCTGATACAGGACAATATAATTTATTGTACTCAATAAATTCTTCATATGTTAAATTTTGATTTAATAAATATTTAAAAAACCTCGGCCCAGCAGCATTTCTATTACTATCTGGAAAAATTTTGGTCCAGTTTTTAACAAGATTTTCATAATAAAATTTTTTTTGCTGGAAGTTAACCTCTGCATTAATTGAAGAGCAAAGAATTAAAAGTAAAAATGATATTTTTATAAGAAACTTCATTGCATATGTTTAATCTTTTTTAAGATAATTACACTGCGGTTTTCTTACTTTCTTTATAATATCAATTTTTTCTTCTAATTTTTTTAATTCCACAATCTTTACATTTTATCGTTTCAGTTGAACCACCTGGTCCAAAACTATAGTTAATATCAATCTTTTCATATTTATGAATACCAACTTTACACAATAATAAATACAACCATCTAATCATATTTTTAACATAAAAAAAATTTAGTATTTTTTTTAGGAGGTAGTTAAATGTCTGGTTGGGAAATACTTATAGTAGTTGCAATTCTATACGCAATTGTTAATTAGTAAATAAGTTTATTAAGTTTTTTATAAAAAGATTAATTCATGTAAGATTTTCTTTTTTCCAAATTTAAACACTCTTAAAATAATCTATAGTCAAATAGATAATTAAAACTTCAATTAAAATAAAAAATAAACATGCAGCAAATGACCATATCATTTCTGAAGTTTTTGGAGTTCTAATAGCTGTTTGAAACGATTTAATTATGATTATAGGAAATAATATTAATATAACTCCAGCTACTACAAGAATAACAAGCCATGCAAAAAGAATGTTTAAATTAAAATCTAATATTGAATTGAATAAATTTCTTAAAGTCATTTTTTGTGCTTAAAGTTCAAAAAACCAAAAATAAAGAGCATTAAAAGAGCAAACGGATAAACGATTGCTTTATCCGGTCTTTCTGGATTTTCAATTTTAAAATTACTTATGATGTCACCCATTTGAATACCAGATTTTTTTGCCTCTCCTTTCCAATTTAATTTATCAACAGTAAGTTGATCATTCTGATCTACTAACGTCACTCCGTATTCTTCAAGATTGTAATTGTTTTCAAACTTCCCTTTTTCAATAACAAATAATTTATATCTTTCGCCGTATTCAGTAACTCGAGTTACTTTTATGTGAACCTCATTTGAAGGATCGAAAGACAAATTTTGAATACTTTCTGCTGAAAGTTTTTGTTCATTAAATTTTGGATAGAATTTACCTAATACATAGTCTGGAGCTAAAAAAGATAAAGATATGATTAAGAAAGCTATAGTCTCGTACCACCTTAATTTATTTATGAACCATTGTTGTGTAGCCGCTGTAAAAACTAAAATACCTATCAGAGAAGTTGCTATCACTAACAAACCTTGCCAGAAACTATCTACGCCAATTAACAAAAGTTCATGATTAAATAAAAATACTATAGGTAAGATTCCCGTTCTTAAACTATACCATATAGCTTGAAGTCCCGTTCTTAATGGATCGCCGCCGGAAATTGCTGCTGCTGCATAAGATGCTAAACCAACAGGTGGTGTGACATCTGCCATTAAACCAAAATAAAATACGAACAAATGAACTGCTATTAATGGAAAAATAAAACCTGAAGCATTTCCAACATCAACTAATACAGTAGCCATTAATGATGCTACAACCACGTAGTTTGCAGTTGTAGGAAGGCCCATACCGAGAAGTAAACAAAGTATGATAGTTAATAAAATTAATATAATTACATTATCTCTAGCTATTGTCTCAATGACTATAATCAAATTAGTACTAAGCCCGGTAGATCCAACTGCACCAACTATTATACCTGCTGTGGCTATTGCTATTCCAACTCCCACCATGTTAATCGCTCCTTTTTGGAGTCCAACAATAGTTTGGTTCCACCATTCGATTAAGCCAATTTTATAATCTGAATTTTTAATTATACGATTTATCAAATTCACTAAGATTAAAGAAATCGTTGCATAAAAAATTGAAAAACCTGCTGTGTATCTCATGTAAACAAGTAAAAAAATTAAAACAAAAATTGGTATTAAAAAATGTAGTCCAGATAAAAAGGTTCTCTTTAGATGAGGAACATCTGCATCATCCATTCCTTTAAGACCTAATTTAAGAGCCTCTAAATGGGATATATAAAATAAAGCAATATATGAAATGATAGCTGGTAAAAAAGCATGTTTAACAACTTCAAAATAAGTAACACCAATAAAACTTGCCATAACGAAAGCTGCAGCTCCCATAACTGGAGGCATGATTTGACCATTAACTGATGATGAAACTTCAATAGCTCCTGCTTTCTCTTGAGAGAAACCAGTTTTTTTCATTATAGGAATTGTAAAGGTTCCAGTAGTTACAGTATTTGCAATTGAAGAACCTGATATCATTCCTGTCATTCCTGATCCTAAAATTGCGGCTTTCGCAGGTCCTCCTCTCATCTTACCAACCATAGCAAATGCTAAATCTAAGAAATATTTTCCTCCTCCAGCTGTTTCCAATAAAGCTCCAAAGAGAACAAATAAAAATATAAAATCAACAGATACACCTATAGGTATTCCAAAAATAGCTTCTTGATCGAACCATTGAAATCCGACTAATCTTTTTACAGAAAGACCCCCATGAGAAATAATATCTGGCGCATATTTACCAAAATAAGAAAATAAAAGAAAACAGATAGCAATTATTACTAATGGTAATCCGATAGCTCTCCTTGTGGCCTCTAAAAGTATTAAAATACCTGTTGCTCCAATAATAAGTTCTACAGGGACTTTAAATCCAAATATCTCTTTAACTAAAAGAATACCGCCTCTATTAACAAGGTCGTCATAGAAAAAGTAAATATAAAGACAGCAAAATGCAGCTACTAAACTTATAAGAATATCAAAAGCTGATATTTTTTTTCCTCTTACCATAGGAAAAATTAAAAATGTTAGTGTTAATGCAAAACCTAGATGTATTGCTCGAGCAGGTAATCCTTTGAACATTCCAAAGTTAAACCAAAAAGGAAAAGGAGATGCATACCACAGTTGAAATAATGTCCAAAGAATAGCTATCCCAAAAACTATTTTTAAATGTACGCCTGATAAATTTCGAGTAGGAGAAATATCTTCTTGAATCTTGTCTTTAATCTTACTTTGAATAGTTTGATTCATTTCACTTAAGATACATTATTCTAAAAAAAAAGGCCCAATAAATATTGGGCCTTTTTTAATTAAACTAAAAAGTTGAATTACATTAATCCAGCTTCTTTGTAGTACTTAATTGCACCTGGATGTAATGGAGCCGATAAACCATCAGCTATCATATTTTTCTTTTCCAACGGTCCAAAAGCAGGATGTTGAGCTCTGAAATCATCAAAGTTTTCCATTACCGCTTTTGTTACTAAGTATACAAGTTCTTCAGAAACATCTGCGCTTGTAACAACTGTAGCTTTTACACCAAACGTTGTAGCATCTTTTTTCTGATTAGAATAAGTTCCTTTTGGAATTACAGCTTTTGCATAGTAATCAGCTCCATCAATTAAACCTTGAACTGGCGCACCAGTTAAGTTGATTGGGCTAGCTTTTGCTTTACAAGTTGCTGCTTGCTCCATAGCACCATTAGGAAATCCAACTGAATATCCAAACGCATCTATTTTGCCGTCGCAAAGAGCTTTAACTTGTTCAGAAGAAGTAAGTTCAGTTGTTGCTTTAAACATACTCATGTCTGCTCCCATAGCTTTCATTAGTTCTTCCATAGTTCCTCTTTGACCAGAACCAGGGTTACCAATGTTTACTGTTTTTCCTTTTAGGCCCTTGAAATTTTTAATTCCAGATTTTTTACTTGCCCAAATTTGAAAAGGTTCATTGTGAACTGAAAATACAGCTCTTAAATTACTAAACTGTTTTCCTTCCCATTTGCTTGAACCATTGTAAGCATGATACTGCCAGTCTGACTGAGCAACACCAAATTGAAACTCACCATCTTTGATTTGTCCAATGTTGTAGTTAGAACCACCTGTTGAAGGTGCAGTACATCTATAAGCTTTAGCTGTACCTTTTTTTCTACCGTGATCAGCACTAATAGCTGATTTGTGTAACATTTTACAGATTGCGTTACCTGTTTGGAAGTATACTCCTGTAGGTCCGCCAGTTCCTATTGTAAAGAACTCTGCTGATTTAGCAATTGAAGTGAATGGGCTTGAAAAAGCTATCATTACTAAAAAAGCTGAAATCATTGATATCATTTTTTTCATGTGTACATCCTTTTGTTAGTTGGTTAATTTAACTACGTTATTGAATTGAGGTCAAAGAGATTCTTATAAATTTTTAACCCAATTTGACAGTTTAGAAACGCCTTCAACTACATTTGGGGCATACTTTTTGATCATCTCATCATCTATCATTTTACAGTTTGTAACGTTTCTAAAAAATTCTGTACCGTCAAAGTCAGTATAGCTTAATCTTGTTAACATTTTTTTTGGTTTAAAACCAAAATCTGATCCTGGTAACATTGCTACTCCTGTATCATTTAAAATAGCCTTACATAATTCTGATGACGTTTTGTATTTTTTATTTTTAAATTCTGGCATTAAATAAAATGCTCCTTGAGGAGGTGCAATTAATATCTTATTTGATTTCAAATTATTATAAACATAATTTCCAACCGCTTTTAATATCGCTCTAACTTTAAGTTTGTACAAATCATGCTCATTAGCGTAAGCTTCTACAGACGCGTATTGAGTTGGTGTATTTACTGTCGAATAAGACTCGCTAGCAAGAGACTTTAAACTTTTTAAAAATTCTGTTAATTTTTTAGGTACAGCTAGAAATCCTAATCTCCAACCACCAGCTCCACACCATTTACTTAACCCTCCAGTTATAAAAGTAAGCTCAGGATAAAATTTTGATATAGACTCATATTCATTTGAAAATGTAAGGTCAGTATAAATTTCATCAGACAAAACCATAATTTTATATTTTTTAGCTACTTTCGCTAACTCTTCTAAATTTTTACAAACGACTCCGGATGGATTGTTTGGAGAGTTTAGAATTAGAATTAAGTTTTTATTTTTTCCGACTGATTTAATCTTTTTTTCAAGTTCTTTCCCAGTTGGAAACCAATTATTTTCTCTTTTAGTTTCTAACCAATGTACTTTGTTTGAACCTATTTCTGCTTGAGGTTCGTACGATACCCAACCAGGAGCTGGAATAATAATTTCTCCGTTAAATGCTATATGTATTAATAACATTGCTTCTTTTGAACCAGGAGTTATTAATATATTTTCTTTTGGGTATTCATTTCCTGTTCTTTTCGATAAATATTTTGAAATATTTTCTCTTAATTCTGGAAGTCCTTGAATAGGTAAATACTCTTTTCTATGAGCATTTTTTTTTAAAGCATCAACAATTTTTTCTGGAACAGGAAATGGTGATTGACCAAAACCGAATTGATATACTTTTTTTCCCTTTAAAATAAGATCTTTTGATTTTTCGTTAATTACTAGTGTTGAAGATTCTTTTAGCTTTAAAATTTTTTTTTTTACTTTAGAAGACATTATAACTTTAAATTACCTATACGGGGACTGCCTATTAGAAGTCAAATCAATTGTGAAAATTGGAACATTTGACAAAACGATTCGGTCATGTTTTAATCTTATTTTGTTCTCAACTTTGATCTACATATAGTATAAAAAAAATTATCTAACACAAATATGAATGTTCACTCCTCAAAAATTATAGCACTCTTAGGACCAACTAATACTGGAAAGACTTATGTGGCTATAGAAAAAATGTTGGAATTTGAAACTGGCATATTTGGTTTGCCTTTGAGACTTCTAGCTAGGGAAGTTTACGACAAATGTGTGAACAAGGTTGGTATAGAAAAAGTTGCCCTAATTACTGGAGAAGAAAAAATTATTCCAAGTACGGCCAAATATTTTATTTGTACTGTGGAGTCCATGCCTAAAGATAAATTAGTTGATTTTATAGCAATTGACGAAATACAGATGTGTGCTGATAAAGAAAGAGGCCATATATTTACAGAGAGATTAATGGAGTCGCGAGGAACAAAATTAACTATGTTTCTTGGTTCTCAGGTAATGGCTAACATTATTAAGGAGCTAGTTGATAATGTTAATTTCGAAAATAAAGAAAGATACTCAAAACTAAGTTATTCGGGAATTAAAAAGATATCTAGATTAGAACGAAAGGTAGCAATAATAGCTTTTTCTATTGAAGAAGTTTACGCAATTGCAGAACTTGTTAGAAGACAAAAAGGTGGGGCAGCTGTAATTATGGGATCTTTAAGTCCAAAAACTAGAAATTCACAAGTTGGTTTATATCAATCAGGAGATGTAGATTATTTAATTGCTACCGATGCGATTGGTATGGGTTTAAATATGGATATAAACGAAATTTATTTCTCTAATTTAAAAAAGTTTGACGGAAAAAAAACTAGAAGACTAAATCTAATTGAAATGTCTCAAATAGCAGGTCGAGCAGGTAGATACAAAAATGATGGAGGATTTGGCACTACTGGAGATTGTGAAACTTTAAATTCAGATGAAATTGAAAAGATTGAAAAACATCAACTGCCAGATACTAAGTCAATTTATTGGAGGAACTCCAAATTAGACTTTAAAAATCCTGAAACTTTAATTTCAACTTTAGAGCTGAGACCATCAAGAAAAAATCTTTTAAGAACCAATGACTCGCTTGATGAAAGTGTTCTAAGGTTTTTCTTAAAAAAAGGAGCAAACAATATTATTTATCATCAAAATTTAGAGTTATTATGGGAATGTTGTCAAATACCAGATTTTGAAAAGAAGGCATACGGTCAACACATAAATATAATTGATAAAGTCTTCCAATTTTTATCTACGCGAAAAAAGAGAATACCAAGCTCATTTATGAAAGAACAATTAAAAGGTTTAGAAAGGGATCATGGTAATGTAGATTTATTATCTCACAGACTTTCAAATGTTAGAACTTGGTCTTACGTTGCAAACAAGAAAAATTGGGTAGAAAACTCAGATTATTGGGTTCAACTAACTAAAAACATTGAGGATAAATTATCGGACAAACTACACGATGAATTAACAAAAAGCTTTATAGATAAAAAAATTAGTATTCTTTCTAGAAGTTTAAAGCAGGACCTGGTTTTAAATACAGAAATTAATGATAAAAATAAAATTCATATCGATGGACAGTTAGTGGGTGAGCTTAAAGGTCTTAAATTCTTAATTGAAGTAACCTCAAAAACTTTGGACACTGATATCAAGTCTATAAAAAAAGCAGCCAGAAAAGGGGTTGAAAAAGAACTTAAAAAAAGGGTGAGTGAGATTCTTGATAAAGCTGAAATTGAAATTAATAGTGAAAATCAAATTATTTGGAAAAATAATCCAATCGCAAGATTAAAAAAAGGTAATGATTATCTCAATCCAAATATAGAGATTATTGCTGACGACTCATTGAGTGAGGAGACAAGATCTAAATTAGTTAATTTTTTGAACAAGTGGTTGGATAATTATATTAATGGACTTTTGGGTGATCTTATTAAATTAACCAAGCATCAAATTAACAACCAATATTTAAGAGGATTAGTGTTTCAACTATACGAAAAGAATGGTGTAGTCAAAAGAAGTGAGGTCGAAAAAATCGTTAAGTCGATACCAGTAAATGAAAGAAAAAAATTATGGGGCATGGGAATAAAAATTGGAAGGTATCATATATATCTACCTAAAATGCTTAAGCCTAAAGCAGTAGAATTTAGAATAGGTTTATGGAAAATATTTTATAATCTTTCTAATAAAAATAATATTCCTAAATCAGGCTTAAATTTTTTAGTTGGTAGCAATTTAGAGAAAAATTTTCTTTTGCTTTGTGGATTTGAAAAATTTAAGGAATTCTTTGTTCGAATCGATATTTTAGAAAAGTTATTTTTAAAAATATTAGAAAATACTAAAAACAAAAAATTTAAGATTAATCCAGAAATGATGAATTTATTGGGTTGTTCAAAAGAAAATTTTTACAAATTGATGACTTATATGAACTACAAAAAAGATAAAGAGGCTGATATTTACATTTTTAAAGGTGAAAAGAAGAAAAAAGAGAAAATAATACGATTTGACAAAAAAGAAAATCCATTTAATAAACTTCTTTCCTTAAATATTAAATAAATGAATAAATTAGATAAAGATAGTGTGATTGGTATTTCTGCTTTACTTGTGCATGCCGCAAACATTGATGAAATTTATTCTGATCATGAGAAAGATTTAGTTAAAGATTTTATTAAATCATACTTAAAAGATGATAACGCTAATGAAATTTTGAAGAAGGCTGAAGAAATAGAAAATAATTCAAATCAATTACTTAATTATACAAATATTATAAAAGAGAATTCTACAGAAATTAAAGCTGATATAATAGAACATCTTTGGAAAGTTATCATTTCTGATAACACTGTTGATCAATACGAGTCAAACCTTATGAGAAGAGTTTGTGGCCTAATATATTTCTCTGATAAAGAATGCGCAGAAATAAAACTAAAATTAATTAATGATAAATGACTTATATTGTTAAAGACGAGTGTATTAAATGTAAACTTACCGACTGTGTAGAAGTTTGTCCTGTAGATTGTTTTTATGAGGGTGAAAATATGCTTGTGATCAATCCAGACGAATGTATTGATTGTGGAGTTTGCGAACCCGAATGTCCGATAGATGCCATTAAGGCTGATACAGACGAAACAGTAAAAGAAATGGATAAATGGTTATTGATTAACAAAAAGTTTTCTGCAAAATGGCCTAATATTTCAAAAAAAAAACAACCAATGACAGACCATGAAAAATTTAAAAATATTAAAAACAAGTATGATAAACACTTTTCAGAAAAACCTGGAAAATAAAAAATATGCCAAAAAAGAAAAATACTAAAAAAGTAAAAAAGAAAAAAAAAGTAAAAATACCAAAAAAGATTAAGTCCTCTCTAAAACCTTTAGATAAAAAAGGTTCAATTCCTGGCCCAGATGAAAAACCAGAAATTAAAAAAATTAAAAAACAGCCTACTGAAAAAAGAATTTATAATTTAAATGATTTTGTGGTCTACCCAAAACATGGGGTAGGTAAAATTACTGCAATCGAAAAAGCTAAAATTGGTGATATAGATATTCAGTTTTATAAAATTTTAGTTGAAAAGGAAAAATTAACTTTAACAGTTCCGATTAATCAACAGTCAAAATTAAGACCTATTGCATCAATCAATCAAATTAATAAATGCATATCAATTTTAAAAACTAAACCTAAAATTAAAAGAACCATGTGGAGTAGGCGAGCTCAAGAGTATGATCAAAAAATAAACTCTGGTAAAATTTATGAATTAGCGGAAGTGGTAAAAGATCTAAATAAAAATACGGATATAATTGCCGATCAATCTTACTCTGAGAGGCAATTGTTTGAAAAAGCTTATGAGAGACTAAAATCGGAGTTCGAGGCAGTGCTCAAAACTAGCCCGGAAAATGTTCAGAAGAAAATGGATAAAGCTTTAGGTAGAACTAACATTTCTGAGAATACGCAATAAAAAAACGCCCTTTTTAAAATAGTTAAAAAGGGCGTTTAGTAAAAGAGAAAACTATCTTCTTTTTCTTCTTCTCTTTTTAGCTTTTTTCTTTTTCTTAGCTTTTTTTCTTCTTTTAGCCATCTTTTCTCCCTTGTTGTTAAACAAATCTTAATGATTCGTTTGTTAATTAAACATTAGTTATTAAA
>CACEBP010000009.1 GCA_902557785.1 uncultured Pelagibacteraceae bacterium
GCTTATTACAGCGGTATCTGACCTTAGAATGTTTCTAGATATTGTAAATGGTACAACGTTAGGGTTTCCATGAATAAGTTCTAATTCTGAGGGTGAAAAATCTCCCTCTGGACCTATAAGCACGGATAAGGATTTAGTTTCACTTAAAAATTCTTTTTTTAAATTTTCTTTAGAATTAACATCTGCGAATAATAATTTTGTTGATCCATCTAAATTATTCAGAAAATCTTTAAGCTTAATTACTTGAGAAATTTCTGGAGGAATTAATTGATTTGATTGTTCAGTGGCTTCAATAACAATTTTTTTTGCTCTTTCAATATTCAATTCTTTAACTTCTGTTCTTTCAGATATAATCGGTGTAATTTTAGTAACACCAAGCTCTGTGGCTTTTTGTAAAATAGTATTCATTGGACTTTTCTTTACTAAACAAATTGCTAATTCAATATCAAAACTTTTGGAAGGTTTTTTTAATTTATTTAAAAATTTTACTTCTACTCTATCTCTATCTAAAAAAACTATCTCACTAAGCCATTCTCCATCTTTATTAAAAAAATTTATATTAGAACCCCTTTTCATTCTCATTACATTTACAACATAATGGGTGTGCTCTTTAGATAATAGGCTTGTTGTATTTTCTATTATATTTTCTGGGTGAAATAATCTAATATTGTTCATTAAGATCAATTTAAGTTATGAAAAATATTAAAGCAATAATTTTTGATGCATATGGCACTCTTTTTGATGTCAATTCAGCTGCAGAAAAATGTAAAGATAAAATCGGTAGTAAGTGGGAAGGTTTTGCTAATTATTGGAGAACTACACAACTAGAATATACTTGGCTTAGATCTTTAATGAACAGACATAAAGACTTCTGGCAAATTACAGAAGATAGTTTGGATAAATCGATGAAGGCTTTTGATATAAATGCATCCATGAGAAATGAGTTACTTAATCTCTACAAAGTATTATTACCATACAAAGAAGTTACTGAAGTTTTAAAAACTTTAAAAGAAAAGAATTATAAACTTGGTATTCTTTCAAATGGAACACCTGCCCTTCTTAATGAATTAATTGAAAGCAATAATTTAAAGAATGTTTTTGATGACATTTTTTCAATTGAAGGAGTTGGAATTTATAAGCCAAGCTCAAAAGTTTATGATATGCCAATAAAAAAATATAAAATACAAAAAGAACAAGTTTTATTTTTAAGTGCAAATACTTGGGATGTGTCTGGTGGTGGAAATTATGGTTACAGCTCCATTTGGGTAAATAGAAATAATAATATTTTTGACAATCTTGATTACAAACCTAAGCAACAAATTAAAAATTTGAAACAATTATTAGATATTGTATAAGCAATCAAAAATTAGGAGAAATATAATGACTAAAGGACAAAGAGCTGGTGACACTCCAATTGGGGTAAATGTGTTAGAAGGTAAATCTTATTATTGGTGCACTTGCGGAAAAAGTGCTAAGCAACCTTTTTGTGATGGATCACATAAAGACACTCCATTTAAACCTTTGCCTTATAAAGCTGATCAATCTAAAAAAGTTTTTTTTTGTACTTGCAAACAAACTAATGATCAGCCAATATGTGACGGTTCACATAACGCTAAATAAACTTTATGAAAAATATTGAAGTAAAAAAAATTGTACAAGCAATAGAGACATCAGATGGTGCTGGAGTTAAATTAAAGAGAAGTATTGGAACTCCAGAAGCAGACTATATAGACCCTTTTTTAATGTTAGATGAATTTGGTTCAGAAAATAAAGATGATTATATTGCTGGTTTTCCTCCTCACCCACATAGAGGAATAGAAACAGTAACTTATATGCTTAAAGGTGAGTTTGAACATCAAGATAGCACTGGTGCTAAAGGAATAATGTCATCTGGAGATGTGCAATGGATGAAAACTGGTAGAGGAATAATTCATTCTGAAATGCCAGCTATGTCAGATGGAAAATTATTAGGATTTCAGCTTTGGGTAAATATGCCTGCAAAACTAAAAAAGAATAAGCCTGAATATCTATATATAAAGAATAATGAACTTGGGGTTCATAAAGACAATGAAAAGACAGTTAAAGTCATTGCTGGCAAATATGAAAAAACTGAAGGCCCAGAGAAAAATCATAACGTTGATCCGATATATTTTCATATAGTTTTAAATGAAAAAAAAGAATTCACTTGCGAAGTACCTGAAGGTCACAACAGTTTTATTTATTTATTAAATGGTGAATTAAAAATTGGTGAAAAAGATCACTCTAAAACAGGTAATTCAAATCTTATTTTATTAGAGAGAGGAAATAAATTAATTGTGAAGGCTAACAAAAAAACAGAATTTTTATTCATTGCTGGTAAACCCATTGGAGAGCCTATAGCTAGAGGTGGGCCATTTGTCATGAATACTAAAGCAGAGATACTTGAAGCTATTCAAGATTATAATAACGGAACATTTGCTAAATATTAAAAGTTCAAGTACGTTTCTCAAATGCCAAAAGCAATTATTATAAAAAAAAATGGTGGGCCTGAGGTTTTAGAACTTCAAGATGTAAAGATCGGAGCCCCTGGTCCTGATGAAATTAAAGTGACCAATCATGCTATTGGTTTAAATTACATTGATACCTATCATAGATCAGGATTGTATCCCCTTAAATTACCAAGTGGAATTGGTTTAGAAGCTGCTGGTAAAGTGGAAGAAGTTGGATCTAATGTTAAAGAATTTAACATTGGTGATAATATTGCTTACGCTTCTGTACCGCTTGGAGCTTACTCTCAACAAAGAATTATTCCATCTAAGATAGCTGTAAAAGTTCCTGAAGGAATATCTCATAAACAAGCAGCAACATTAATGACGAAAGGATTAACAACAAATTATTTGCTTTGTAAAACTTACAATCTTAAAGCTGGAGAAACTGTTTTATTTCATGCAGCTGCAGGAGGTGTTGGACAGATATTCGCTCAATGGGCTAATAGTATTGGTGCAAAAGTAATTGGAACAGTAGGATCTGATGAAAAGATTAAAATTGCAGAGGAGAATGGTTACGCACATGTAATCAATTATTCAAAAGATGATTTTGCGAAAAAAGTTATGGAGATTACGAACAATGAAGGAGTTCCAGCTGTATTTGACGGAGTTGGAAAAAATACTTTTAATGGTTCATTAGCTTGTCTTAAAACAAGAGGTATGATGGTAAGCTTTGGAAATGCATCAGGTCCACTTGATCCAGTTAATGTTCCAAAAGATATTCAACCTAAAGGACTTTATTTAACAAGACCTTCAATTGGTCAATATTTCACGAATAGAAAAGAACTGCAAGCCGGGGCAGATGCTGTATTTGAAAAAGTTAAATTTGGTAAAATTAAAGTTAAAATTTCAAAGGAGTATAGTTTAATAGATGCAAAAAAAGCCCATGAAGATCTAGAGGCAAGAAAACTTACTGGCCCAGCAATATTAATTCCATAATGAATAAGAAAATAATATCTCCTTGCATTAGTATTTGCAGGACTGATCCTGTAACAGGTTTTTGTTATGGCTGTGCGAGAACTAATGAGGAAAAGAGAAAATGGAAAGATGAAAACATTTCTAAAGATTGGAAAGAAGAAAATCTAAAAATAATTGTGACAAGAATGCAAGGTTGGCAATTAGAAACTTTTAAAGAGTCTTACGAACATAAAAAAAACAAAGGTATTTCTTTGTTCAAAAAAAATTTATTAGAGAATAAATAGTTATAAATCGTCTTTCATCGAGTCCATATCGCTCAGATGATATTTTAAGGCCTTATTAGATAATCTAATTTCTTGCAAAAATAAAAAAATGGAAATAATCATACAGACACAGCAAGCCGCAAAATTTATTCTAGCAATTTGAAAACTTCCTAGGTAAAGCAATAAAACTGTGGTCATATTGAACAAAAAACCAAAAGCCGCAAAACCCATTGTGTACTTTAAAAGATTGGTTCTACTATTTAGAACATGTAATTGATTTTCTAGTTGAGGAGGTGCTTTTTTATCAAAACTTAATTGATCATGTAAATTTCTAATCAGCCCACTTAACGTATGAAATCTATTGCTGTACATCGTCATCATTAAAGGGATAGCTGGAAACATTAAAGCTGCAACTGTGTAATCTATATCCATATCGAATCGAATTGATTATGAAGTTAGTGTTTGATATTTACAAGTAATATTTAATGCATCATTTAAAAATATTCATTGATTTGACAAGACTTAATAAACCAATTGGTTTTATGCTTCTATTTTGGCCATGTTCCTGGGGATTAGCCTACGCCAATTTAATTAATCAAGATCAAGATTTATTTTTGTATTACTTAATACTATTTTTTTTAGGGTCTGTTTTAATGAGAAGTGCCGGATGCATTGTTAATGATATTGTTGATAAAGATTTTGATAAAAAAGTAAAAAGAACTAAAACAAGACCTATACCCTCAGGAAAAATAACTGTTAGGAAATCAACAATTTATTCTTTAATTCTTTGTTTAATAGCTTTTTTAATTTTAATACAATTTAATTTATTAACTATTATTCTTGGATTGAGTTCAATGATATTAGCATTTTCATATCCTTTTATGAAAAGAATTACTTATTGGCCTCAGTTATTTTTAGGTATTACTTTTAATTGGGGTATAATAATGGCTTGGACAGCAATAAATGACGGTATAAGTCTAGAAATTATAATTCTATATTTCGCAGCCATATTTTGGACATTGGGATATGACACGATTTATGGAGCTCAAGATATGTCTGATGATGAAATAATTGGATTAAAATCCACTTCAATTAAATTCAAAAATAATATTATATTGTTCGTTTCAATTTCTTATTTAATTTCAATGTCTTTAATTATCTTTTTATTTAGAACATTTTTAAATTTAAACATCTTTACCTTTTTTTTATTAATTTTTTTTTCAAGTTTAATTTTTCAATTAGTCAAGTTAAAGAAACCTCAACCAAAAAATTATCTTAAACTATTTAAATTAAATAACTATTCAGGATTTTTTTTATTTTTAGGAATTTTTTCCCTCAATTTATAAAATGAACTTTGAAGAATTAAAATATTTACTTAAAAAACTTTTTAATAATTATGTAAAAAAACATTTAAAAAGAATATTTATAGCATTGATATTATCTATTCTAGTAGCAAGTAGCACTTCTGGTATTGCATGGTTATTAGACCCTGCAGTTAAAAAAATATTTATTGATCAAGATCAAATATTTGCTTGGACAATTCCAATTCTAATTATATGTGCATTTTCTTGTAAAGGATTATCTCTTTATTTTGCCAGAATAAATATTATCAGAGTTGGGGAAGAAGTCGCAGGCGAACTTCAAAAGAAAATAGCTGGGAATATTTTATATTCCGATATTCAAACTTTAGACAGCAGACATTCCGGCAAATATATTTCGAATGTTATGTATGATGCCCACAATGTTCAAACACTTGTAAGCACTGGAGTCTTAAATATAATGAAAGATAGTTTTTCAGTGATAGCATTGGTATCATTAATGTTCTACCAAAATTGGAAATTGGCTTTATTTGCAATATTGATGATGCCTCTAGCAGGTGGATTAGCAAAATCACTTGGTAAAAGAATGGGCAAAGCTACATCAAAAGCTGGGGAGTCTTCGGGTATTTTAGCATCATTTTTATCTGAAATTTTTAAAGGATCGAAAATGATTAGAATTTATCAAAAAGAAAATCTTGAAACTGAACGAGCAAGTAATTTCATAAATGATTTAGTAGAAAAAAATATTAAAATTGCAAGTGTAATGATTAGAGCTACACCAATTATGGAAACATTAACTGGTTTCATGATTGCAGGTTTTATAATTTTCTCAGGAAAATTAATTGCAGCTGGAGAATTAGGTGTAAATAACTTTTTTTCTTTTTTAGCTGCAATGATGTTAGCTTACCAACCAATTAGGTCCTTAGCTACTATTAATATGGCAGTTTATCAAGGGGCGGCGGCTTTTAAAAGAATTGACAAAATAATTAATAAAGAAATTAAAGTAAGAGAAATCAAAAATAGTCCTAAACTAAAAATTACTAGATCTGAAATAAAGTATAAAAAAGTAACTTTTAAATATGATGCAACTAATGAACAGGCTATTAAAGATGTAAGTTTTAATATCGAGGGGAATTCTATGGTTGCTTTTGTTGGTCATAGTGGTGCTGGAAAAAGTACAATTATAAATCTATTGCCTAGATTTTATGACCCGCAAAATGGGTCAATTGAAATAGATGGACAAAATATTCAAAATGTTTCACTTTTGTCATTAAGAAAAAACCTTTCTATGGTTAGTCAAGATGTAATTCTCTTTGATGATACAATTAAAAATAATATTATTTACGCTAATAGTAATGCAAGTGAAGAAGAAATAATAGAAGCTTGTAAATTTGCTGCGGCTGATGAGTTTATAAAAAAACTTCCGGCTGGGTACGACACACTTATTGGTGAAAATGGCATAAGATTATCTGGAGGTCAAAAACAAAGAATATCTATAGCTAGAGCTATTTTGAAAAAGTCTCCAATCATTTTGCTTGATGAAGCTACCTCATCTTTGGATGCTGAGTCAGAAGAAATTGTTCAAAATGCTATCACTAATTTGACTAATAATAAAACTACTTTAGTCATTGCTCATAGACTTTCAACTATTCACAACGCTAACAAAATTTTTGTTTTAAAAAACGGTCGAATTATAAATTCTGGTAACCATAGTTTTTTAATTGAAAATTGTGAAGAATATAAATCGTTGTATAAAAAGCAGTTAAAATAAAATGATTCTTCTTTATAGAGTCTTAACTCAATTAATTTATCCTTTTTTATTCCTCCTAGTTTTATTTCGAATTTTTCTCAAGAAAGAAAATCCGAAAAGATATAAAGAAAAAATTTTAGCATCGCACTTCAATGTAAAGAGAAATTATGATAAAAAATTAATATGGCTTCATGCAGCAAGTATTGGAGAACTAAAAAGTATTATACCAATTATCAAGAAATTACATTCAGCTAATCAAGATAAAGAGTTTTTAGTAACCACAACTACCTTAAGTTCAAGTATAATTGCTGAGTCAGAATTCAAAAATCATAAAAATGTCTATCATAGATTTTTTCCATATGATGTTGGTTTTTTAATAGATAAATTTTTAAAACAGTGGAGCCCGAGCCATATTTTTTTAGTTGATTCAGAGATCTGGCCAAATTTAATCTTAACAGCTAAAAAACTTAAAATTCCCCTAGCTATAATAAATGCAAGAATTACCTCAAAATCCTATGAAAAATGGAAAAAATTTCCAAAGACTGCTTATAAAATTTTTAGCTGCTTTGATCTTTGCCTAGCTTCAAATAAAGAAACTGAAACTTTTTTAAAAAAACTCAATGTAAAGAAAGTTGTTTACCATGGAAATATCAAATTTGTTTACGATATAGATGAAAAAAAAATATTCAATAATAATGAAATTTTTTTAAAAAATAGAATTTTTTGGATTGCGGCTAGCACCCATTCAGGTGAAGAGGAAATGTGTTTAAAGACGCATATATTTTTGAGAGAAAAATATAAAAATATTTTAACTATAATTGCCCCTAGACATATTGAGAGATCTCAAGAAATAAAATCCCTATGTAAAAAGTATAATTTAAATTCACAAATACTAAGCAATGATGAATTCATTGAACCTAAAAAAGAGATAGTGATATTAAATTCTTTTGGCATATTACATAATTATTTCAAATACGCTAAAAGTGTATTTATTGGAAAATCTATTTTAGAAAAATTGAAAGCAGTTGGAGGTCAAAACCCACTTGAAGCTGTAAAATTAAACTGCAAAATTTACCATGGAATTTATGTTTATAATTTTGATGATATTTACAAAATTTTGGAACAAAATAATATATCTTTCAAAATTAAAAATCATTTAGAGCTAGGTAATTACTTAAAAAAAGATTTAGACCCTTCACACAAAAAAAATGATAAAATTTCAGAAATGATTAGTAATATAAGCGATAAAACTCTAATTGGAACGCTAAAAGAAATAAATAATTTTATAATAGATGAAATTTAATAAGCCAAAATTTTGGGATACAAAAAACAGTTTTTACTCCTACCTCCTGCTACCTTTAAGTTTAATATTGTTAATTTTTATATTCTTTAAAAAAAAATTTACTCAAACTTTAAAATTTGAAATACCTATAATTTGTATCGGTAATATATATGTTGGTGGAACAGGTAAAACACCAACCTCAATATTACTCGCAAGGGAACTTTTTAAAATGGGTAGAAGACCTGCAATAGTAAGAAAATTTTATGAGGGTCACGAAGATGAGCATGTGTACATTCAAAATGAATTTAAAAATTTAATTTTAAGTAAAAGTAGAGACAGTGGAATAAATGAAGCAGAAAAAAATAGTAATGATATTGTAATTCTTGACGATGGTTTTCAAGATTATAAAATTAAAAAAGATTTAAATATCTTATGCTTTAATAGTAACCAGTTAACAGGAAATGGTTTTGTTTTACCTGCAGGTCCGCTCAGAGAAAATTTGAATTCATTAAGACGTGCTCATATTGTTTTAATAAATGGTGATCAAAAAAAAGATTTTGAGCAAAAATTACTTAAAATAAATAAAAACTTAAATATTTTTTACTCACATTATAAACCTTTAAATATGGATGAATTTAAGAATAAAAAAATATTAGCTTTAGCTGGAATAGGGAATCCAGAAAACTTTTTCAAATTAATTGAAAAAAATAATTTAATGATAGAGGAAAAAATAATTTTCCCCGACCATTATAAATTTTCCTATGATGAAATTAGTAAAATTATTGTTAGGGCCAAAAGTAAAAATTTACAAATTATGATGACTGAAAAAGATTATTTTAAGGTAAAGCATTTTAAATTAGAAAAACTTAAATTTTTAAAAGTTTCATTAGAGATAAATAAAAAGCAAGAGTTTTTAAACAAGGTAAATGAGTTTTATGTTTAAATACACTAATTATTTTTTTCAATCTATACTAATTTATTTATTTTTTATAATTGGATTAATATTGAGATTATCAATCAGTAGAAAAATATTTTCATATTTATTTTTAATTTTTGGTCCAATTTTTAAATCCAATAAAACTATAGATAATAATCTGAATATTTTCTCACAAAATATTCCTAATCATCTTAAAGCTAAAATAAAAAAAAATATGTGGAAAAACTATGGAATGACATTCATTGAATATATGTTTTTAGGCAAATTTAAAAAACAATATTCGCATGTTAAATTAATAGGAGAAAATAATCTATCATCAGCTAAATCGGGAAAGGCAGTAATATTTGTATCAGGCCACTTTGCTAATTTTGAATTAATGTCAATGGAGATTACAAAAAAAAATATTAAATTGGCTACAATTTATCGACCCCTTAACAATTTTTTTTTAAATCCTTTAATGGAATATCTGAGAAAAAAATATGTTTGTAGAAATCAAATAAAAAAAGGTATCAAAGGAGTTAGAGAGGCTATTGACTATATAAAAACAAACCACAGTATTGCTCTGATGATTGATCAAAGAGTAAGTGAAGGAGAAAAAATAAATTTTTTTGGCAAACAAGCTTTAACAACAACGCTACCAGCACAACTTGCTATTAAATATAATTTGGAAATTATTCCTGTTTTTATTGAAAGGAAAGATGATAATGAATTTGAAATAGAATTTCAAAACATTATCAAGCCAGGTGATTTTAAAAATAAGATCGATCTTACAAAAAAATTAAATAAAATCCTTGAAGAGATGATCGTAAAAAATCCCAATCAATGGATTTGGTCTCATAATAGATGGAAACAATAATTATTTGTTTAAAAGTTTGTATCTTTCATTAGCTTCTATTGGAGAGTAATAAGCTTCTTGTAGCTCTACATTCCAATAATTTAAATTTTGTAACAATATTACCTTACCTGAGACAGCACAAATTACGTGGTCCCCCTCTTCAATAATTTCAAAAGAATTGTGTTTAAAAATAAGTTTGGCTTTTTTCTTACTCATCTATAATTTATACAATATAATTGTTATCATGAACATTGGATTAATTGGAAGCGGTGGAAGAGAACATGCCTTATGTAAAAAAATCCTCGAGTCAAAATTAACCAATCGAATAATTTGTTTTCCGGGTAACGCAGGTACTTCAAAAATTGCAACTAACATAGATGTAGATATTTTAAATTTTAAAGAAATTTTAAGATTAGTGAGAATATATAAAATTGATCTGGTTGTAATTGGACCTGAGGAACCTCTAGTAAAAGGGTTAACTGATTTTTTAAAAAAAAATAAAATAAAAGTTTTTGGACCTAATAAATATGCTGCGCAACTAGAGGGGTCCAAAGCTTTCATGAAAAAAATCTGTGCGAAATATAAAATTCCAACAGCTAAATTCAAAATTTGTTCAAAAATAAAAGATGTTCATAATTTTTTAAGAAAGTGTGATTTACCGATAGTCGTTAAAGCTGACGGTTTAGCCGCAGGCAAAGGTGTTACAATTTGTAAAACAGTGAAACAAACTTTAAATATTTCATCTAAAATTTTTAATGGAAAATTTAAATCTTCAAAAAAACTTATCTTAGAGGAATTTTTAGATGGTGAAGAAGCTAGTTATTTTCTTGTTGTTGATAATAAAAATTACAAATTTTTTGGAACAGCTCAAGATCATAAACGTGCTTACGTAAACGATAAAGGTCCAAACACGGGAGGTATGGGCGCCTACTCTCCAGCACCAATAATAAATAAATTAGTTGAGAAAAAAATAATTGAAAGAATAGTGAAACCTACTTTAATTGCTCTAAAGAAAAAAAGGAAATCTTACAATGGTTTTTTATACGTTGGCCTAATGATAAAAAACAATGAGCCTTATCTCATCGAGTATAATATAAGAATGGGAGATCCTGAATGCCAGGTAATTTTACCCAGATTAAAAACTGATCTAGTAAAAATTATAGAAAATACAGCTTCTAATAAATTAAAAGATATAAATATAAAATGGAAAAAAGAAAAAAGTATGACGATAGTTTTATGCTCTAAGGGTTATCCTGGAAACTATAGAAAAAATTGTAAAATAAATAATTTGAGCAAAATAAAGTTATCAAAAAAAAAT
Organism: uncultured Pelagibacteraceae bacterium; assembly: GCA_902557785.1. Lineage (GTDB taxonomy): Bacteria > Pseudomonadota > Alphaproteobacteria > Pelagibacterales > Pelagibacteraceae > Pelagilacustribacter. Next base: position 11,148 of record CACEBP010000009.1, read on the forward strand.
TTTCTTTACCATGCTGGAACAAAAATCAAAAATAAACAGTATGTTTCAAACGGAGGTAGGGTTTTGAATATCACATCACTAGGAACTAATTTTTTAGAAATTAGAAAAGAAATTATTTCAATAATTAAAAAAATAAATTGGAAAAATGGGTTTTATAGAAAAGATATTGGCTGGAGAATAATAAATAAAGATGCGAATAATTAGTGGATCACTTAAAGGAAGATCGATAAAATTTTTAAAGAATTCTAATACAAGACCTTTAAAAGACATTGTAAAGGAAAATATTTTCAATATCCTAAGTCATTCAAATTTATTGGATATTAAAATTGAAAATTCAAATATTTTAGATTTATATTCAGGAATTGGTTCCTTTGGTATAGAGTGTATTTCTCGAGGAGCTGCTAAAGTTACATTTGTAGAAAAAGATCGATTAGCCATCAACATCCTAAAAAAAAATTTAGTTCAATTATCCATAGTAGATAAAACTATTGTTTATAATGATTTAATAGAAAATATTTTAAAAAAAAATATAAAGGAAAAATTTAATATTTTTTTTCTTGATCCTCCGTTTGCGGATAATAGATTTGTAGAAAATATTAAATTATTAAAAAGAAAAAAGCTATTCGAGTCTGATCATGTTGTAATTTTGCACAGAGAGAGAAAAATTAATGAATCTTTAGATGATGATTTAGATATTATTGAGTCCAAAATATATGGAAGATCAAAAATTATTTTTGGTAAAGTTAGCTAAGAAATTTTCGTGTGTAAATTTTAACCTTTTCCACAGCAGGTTGATTGAAAGGATTGACTTTTAAAAATTTACCTATCATTGCCGTTTCTAATATAAAATAAGAGAATAATTCTCCAAGTACTTTTTCATCTTGCTTATTAACTGTAAATTCTCTGAAAGGTATTTTTTTTTCTTTTAAAACTTTGATTAAAGCATCTTTTTGAGCATTTTTAATACTATTTAAATTTTTATTATTTAAAAAATGAGTTTGGTGAGAATAATTTTTTAATCTTTTCTTAATATTTGATTTTCTCTTTAAACTAAAAATATGAAATATTTTATCTTTTGGTCCGTCTAAATAAAGTTGTAAAAGACTGTGATGATCTTTAGGTGCATTTGATATAACCGGGAAAAAACCTTTTTTTTCTTTCCCAAGACTTTCAGCAATTAGTTGCTGACACCAATAAAGGAATTTTTCGAGCTCGGGTGCATAATTTAAAAACACTAAATTATTAAATTTTTTGGATTTAATTATATTTGAAAGTTGAGTCGAACTTTCTTTTAAAAAAACTTTATTTTGACCTCCCAAAAAGGAGAGGCTGTTTGATCTTAATTTGTTAATATTTAATCCCATTAAAAATGTTGGAATTAAACCTACTTCTGAAAATATCGAGTATCTACCGCCTATATATTTTTTATGTTCAGTAAAAAAAAGATTATTCTGTCTTGCGATTGAGTATAATGTATTATTTTTTTCAGAAATTATTATCACATTTTTAGAATTTTTTTTGATTATATTTAAAGCCATCACATTTGACAGAGTTTCAACTGTATTACCTGATTTTGAAATTATTAGAAAAAGACTTTTTTTAACATTTATTTTTTTTTTAGTATCAAATAATTTTTGTTCATCTAAATCATCCATAAAATAGATCTTTTTTTTAACTTGTTTTTTTAAAAAATGAAATATTGCCTCGGTACCTAAGATTGATCCTCCCATTCCAATAACTATGATAGTTTGAAATTTATTAAATTTTTTTATTTCGTTTACTTTAAAATTTAATTTTAAATTTTTATTTAAAACATTTAATGTTTTTTTAGGATTCTTTATATCTTCTTCTATTTCATTAAAATATTTTTCAAATTTATTTGACAGTTTTTTTGATAAACTATTTTTTTTTTTTAGAGATTGAAAATTATTTTTAAAAGAAAAATTAATTTTCATCACTTTTTAATTTTGTTTAAAATTGATTCTTCAGTTGAAGAAGATGTATCATTAGAATTTTCTTTTTCAGTTTTTTTTAGAATTTTTTTAATTCTATTTTCATCATCATTTGAGTCACCGTCGACTTGAGTATTTGGCTCTGGCATTTTATCATATTCAGGCGGCAACACCAATGGTTCTCTTTTTTTTACGAGAAATTCATCAGTAGTATTTACTTTTTCATTTCTAAGAACTTTTCCTGCTTCTTTAAAACCACCGCACGTAGTTATTAAGAGAAAAACAAAAAGTATAAAAAAGATTTTCTTCATTTCAATTTTTAACAGAAAAACTCCTTATAATTAAAATTATTATACCAATAGTAATAAATATGTCCGCTACATTAAACGTGAACCAGTGAAAATTGTTATAATGTAAATCAATAAAATCCGGCACAGCGTTATAAAACACCCTATCATAAAAATTTCCTAATGCCCCCCCTATTATGATGGTATAGATTATTTTGTCTATAATTTCAGATTTACAAAATATAAAAAGCAAAATTAATATAACAAATGCGATTATTAGAGTAACAAAGTTATAGTAAAAGTAAGAATCAGTGCTGAAAAAACCGAACCCTATTCCAATATTCCAAATTAAATCTAAATTCACGTAATCATTAATATAATAAGTTTTGTCGTTGAAATTATTTATTATATTTTGTTTTGAGACTCTATCTAAACTAAATATGATTATAATAATTATTAAAAAAAAAATATTTTCTCTTTTAATAAAATTGTTTTTACATTCTTTTAATTCTTTTAAAAAATTCATTTCATATTAAACTGGAACATCTCTCACACTTTTTTTCCAAAATTTTCCAGCATCTCGGGCACTTATTTCCTTTGGCTTTGCTCACTTTTATAATTGTTTCCTCATTTTCTGCTAATTTTTTTTCAGCTTTTGAAGTAATTAAATATTCTGCTAAATCCAAATCTTTTAAAAGCCCAAATCTTTCTTTATTAACTAATAATTCTACCTCTGCCTCTAGACTAGATCCAATTTCTTTACTGGATCTTTTAACTTCTATTGCAATGTTTGCTTCTTGTTTAATTTTAAATAATTCATTCCATTTAACATTTAATTTTTCATTCTCCCAATTTTCAGGGATTTTTACAAAAGAATGTTCATGAATATTTTTTCCATTTTTATCAATCAAACTGTAAATTTCATCTACTGTAAAAACTAGAATTGGCGCAAACCACTTTAGTAAGCTTTCCAAAATTATATTTAACACTATCACACAATTTTTTCTTTTTTTTGAGTCTAAGCTGTCGCAATAAAGCACGTCTTTCCTAATATCAAAATAAAAAGAAGATAGATCTAACGTGCAAAAATTTAACAATTCTTTATATAATTTATGAAAATTATAATTATTTAAGTTTTCATTAACGGATTTACTTAAATGATATAACTTGTGTAAAATATATTGCTCAAGTTCATCAAAATCTTTTAAATTTAATTTTTCAAAATTTTGCTCTTCGAATTTATCTTTTAAATTTCCTAGCATAAATCTAAACGTATTTCTGATTTTTCTATAGGACTCGGCGTGTTGAGTTAAAATACTTTTATCAATTCTTAAATCTTCTGCGTAATCAGAAGCTGCTACCCAAACTCTAAGTATGTCTGCTCCGTAGTTTTTAAGAATATCTTCAGGAGAAATTACATTTCCCATAGATTTGGACATTTTCATACCTTTGCCGTCCACAACAAATCCATGTGAAAGAATACTTTTAAATGGAGCTTTCCCTCTTGTGCCGCAAGACTCTAGTAAAGAAGAGTGGAACCAGCCTCTGTGTTGGTCTGATCCCTCCAAATACATGTCTGCTGGCCATTTTAAATCTTCTCTTTTTTCTAAAACAAAACTGTGCGTTGATCCGCTATCAAACCAAACTTCAACGATATCATTAAGTTTTTCATAGTCATTTTTATTGTGCTCATCTCCTAAAAAAACTTTAGGATCATCAGTGAACCAGCAATCTGAACCCTGCTTTTCATATATGGAGGCGATTCTATCTATCACTTTCTGATCTTTAAGCGGCTCTCTAGTTTTTTTATTGATAAAAATTGGTAAAGGAACACCCCAAACCCTTTGTCTAGAAACACACCAATCCGGTCTCCCTTCGACCATAGAAAGCAATCGTTCCTTTCCTTTGTTTGGATAAAAAGTAGTATTATTAATCGCTTTAATTGCTTTATCTCTAAGACCTTTTTTTTCCATAGAAATGAACCATTGAGGGGTAGCTCTATAAATTAAAGGAGCTTTAGATCTCCAAGAATGGGGATAACTGTGATTTAATTTACCTTTCTTAAGTAATTTATTTTGTTCTGCTAACTTTTCTATAACAATTGGGTCAGCTTTAAATATATGAGTGTTATTAAAATAAGGTATCTCCTTTGTATATAAGCCTGCATTATCCACAGTATAAAGAGAGGGTATATTATTTTTTAAACATAAGTTAAAATCATCCGGGCCATGACTTGGAGCGCAATGAACAATACCAGTTCCTTGTTCTAGATTTACAAAACTTGCATCAAGCATAGGAACATCATGGTTAAAATTCATTTTTATAAATGGATGACTGCAAAATGTTCCTTTAAAATCAGAACCTTTAAAAGTTTTTAATTCTCTATATTTTTTTATTTCACATTCATTTATAATTGACTCAATCAAATTTTTTGCAACAACAATTTTTTTTTCTTTAAAATTTTCAAGGTCATCAATTTCTAAAACTGAATATTCAATGTTGTTATTAAATGCTAAAGCTTTATTTGCCGGAATGGTCCAAGGTGTTGTAGTCCAAATTATAATGCTTGCATCTTTTAAGAATTCTTTTTTTGTTTGTTTTACTTTGAATGCAACATAAATTGTATTAGATGTATGGTCCAAATATTCAACTTCAGCATCTGCAAGGGCAGTTTTTTCGACTGTGGACCAAAGAACAGGTTTAAAACCTTGATAAAGACTGCCGTCCATAAGAAATTTACCTAATTCTCTTACAATCTGGGCTTCGGCTTCATAACTCATTGTAGAGTAATAATTTTCAAAATCTCCAAAAACACCTAATCTTTTGAACTCTTTAATATGAATATCTATCCAACTCTTTGCAAATTCTCTGCACTCTTGCCTAAAATCTTTTATTGGAACTTCATCTTTATTTTTTTTCTTTTTTTTGTACTGTTCCTCAATTTTCCACTCTATAGGTAATCCATGACAATCCCAACCGGGTACATAAACTGAGTCTTTCCCGTTCATTTGATGGAAACGAGTTATTATATCTTTTAAAATCTTATTAAGAGCTGTCCCCATATGTATATGACCATTCGCATACGGCGGCCCATCATGAAGTATAAATTTCTCTTTTCCTTTGGAGTTTTTCCTTAGCTTTTCAAAAATTTTATTTTTTTCCCAATTTTTTAAAATTTCTGGCTCTTTAATTGGCAAGCTAGCTTTCATAGAAAAAGCTGTTTTAGGGAGTTGGAGGCTTTCTTTAGACATATTTTTTAACTTGTTTTATATCAATTTTAATTTGTTTTTTTAAACTTTCTAAATTTTTAAATTTTTTCTCTGGCCTTATGAATTTTTTAAAACTTACACCAATCACTTTATTATATAAATTTTTGCGAATTCCAAATATATTTGTTTCCAATAATAAAGTTTGTCCCTTAAATGTTGGTCTATAACCTACATTGGCAATGCCATTTTTATTGAAACCTTTTGAACTAACCTTTACTGCGTATACTCCTAGTTTGGGAGTCACATAGCTATTTAGACTCATATTGCAAGTTGGAAAACCTATTCTACGACCTCTTTTTTTCCCTTTAATAACTTTTCCTTCAACACACCAATTACGATTTAATAATTTGTTAATTAAAAGAATTTTGCCTGATCTTATTTTCTTTCTAATAAACGTAGAAGAAATAATTTTATTATCTTTTTTGAAAGGACTTGTTATAATGTTCCTATAATTAAATACCTTCTCAAATTTTTTCAAAGTTTTGATATTTCCTTGACGCTTGAAACCAAATTTAAAATTTCTACTTACATATAAATATTTACATTTTGTTTTCTTATAAATTATTTTTTTTATAAATTTTTCAGCTGACAAAGTAGAAAATTTTTTGTTAAATTTTATAATTATTAAAAAGTCTAATTTAAATTTTTTAAGTTGTTTTTTTTTTTGTTCTGATGAATTAATTCTATGATCTTTTGTTTTTTTTTTAAAAAACATTACAGGCACAGGCTCGAAAGTCATCACCCCAAAAGGAATTTTGTTTTTTTTTGCTTTTTGTTTTGCCTCATTTATCACTTTTTGGTGACCAAGATGTAATCCATCAAAATTACCTATAGCTATAACACCGTTATGATGTTTTTTGTTTAATTTTGCGTTGTTATAAATTTTCATCACCATTTAAGTTCACGTTGAAAAAAATTTGCTTTCACTTTGTATTTTTTTAAGAGTGTATCAAGTTCCGAGGTTGCTTTAAATTCACCTCGATGTACACCTTCAGATATGAAAACACAATCAATATTACAGTTGTTAGCACCTTTTATATCTGTTCTTAAATTATCACCTATAGCTAAAACTTTTTCATTTGAATTAAAACACATATTATAAACTTCTTTATGTGGTTTTCCAAAGTACACGACCTCACCACCAAGTTTTTCAAATACCTTCGCAACCGAACCCGCACACAATTCCTCAATATTTCCTCTATGCACTGTTAAATCAGGGTTAGTACAGACAAATTTTTTTGAGATATGTTTTTCTAAAAGTTTTTTATAATATTCAAGATTATTATCGTATTCATCAAATAATCCTGTGCAAAGAATAAAATCACTGCTATCAAGATCGGATTTATTTTCTTTTACATTTTCAAAAATTGAAGTGTCTCTTGGTGGACCTAAATGAAAAAAAGTTTTTCCAAATTTTTTTTGGTTAATAGCATACATAGCCGCTTCACCTGATGTAATTACATTTGAAAGATATTTTTTATCCATGTTCATTTTTAATAAAAAATTGACAACTTTTGAACTAGGCCTTGGTGCATTAGATAAAAATACAATTTTTTTTGAGTTTTTTTTAAGTTTCTCTATTGCATTTATTGCCTTTGAGTTAAGCATCACTCCGTTATGTATTACACCCCAGAGATCTATAACAAAGGTGTCATAGTTCTTGTATATATCTGATAAATGATTAAGTTCTTTCAATTGACTAATTCTCTCTTATTTATGCTCATAAAATATAGTATTTAAGGGTTTTTTTACTGATATTTGCCTCTTGAAATCCTATTAAAACACACCATATCAACACTACGGAAAAATTTATAGGAGAAAATATATATGAAATTTAGACCTTTGCACGATCGTGTGCTTATTAAAGTGCTAGACAGTGAGGAAAAAACTGCTGGTGGAATTATTATACCTGATACAGCTAAAGAAAAACCACAAGAAGGTGAAGTTGTGGCTGTTGGACCTGGCTCAAAAAATGAAAGCGGTAAAATAGCTCCGATGGATGTTAAAATTGGAGACATAGTTTTATTTGGAAAATGGTCTGGGACTGAAGTTAAAATTGACGGTAAAGAGTATAGCATTATGAAAGAATCAGACATAATGGGTATTTCAAAAAGTAAAAAATAACCTTTATAGGAGAAGCAAATGGCAAAAATAATTAAATTTGATACTGAAGCTAGAGCAAAGATGTTAACTGGAGTTAATACTTTGGCTAATGCTGTAAAAGTTACATTAGGACCAAAAGGACGAAATGTTGTGATGGACAAATCTTACGGAGCTCCAAGAACAACAAAAGATGGTGTTTCTGTAGCTAAAGAAATAGAGCTAGAGGATAAATTTGAAAACATGGGTGCACAAATGGTCAAAGAGGTTGCTAGCAAAACAAATGATAATGCTGGAGATGGGACTACTACAGCGACTATTCTTACTCAAGCTATAGTTAATGAGGGATTAAAATATGTTACAGCTGGAATGAATCCGATGGATATCAAGCGTGGTATCGATAAAGCAGTAGAGCAAGTAATCAACAAATTAAAAACATCATCTAAAAAAGTTAAAGCTAATGAGGAAGTTGCACAAGTTGGAACTATTTCAGCTAATGGTGAGAAGTCTATTGGTGATATGATTTCAAAAGCAATGCAGAAAGTGGGAAATGAGGGTGTTATTACAGTCGAAGAAGCAAAAGGAGTTGAAACAGAATTAGATGTTGTGGAAGGTATGCAATTCGACAGGGGATATCTTTCTCCATACTTTGTAACTAATACAGAAAAAATGACAACTGAACTTGAAAATCCTCTGGTTCTTCTAGTTGAAAAAAAGTTAACTAATTTACAACCAATGGTACCATTATTAGAGTCAGTGGTACAAGCTAACAGACCATTAATGATTATTTCTGAAGATGTCGAGGGTGAGGCTTTAGCAACTTTGGTAGTTAACAAGTTAAGAGGTGGCCTAAAAGTTGTTGCTGTAAAAGCTCCAGGATTTGGAGACAGGAGAAAGGCAATGTTGGAAGATATTGCTATTCTTACTGGTGGACAAGTGATCTCAGAGGATCTTGGTATTAAATTAGAAAATGTAAAAATCGGAGACCTTGGTTCTTGCAAAAAAGTTAAAATTGACAAAGAAAACAGTACTATTGTTGCTGGAGAGGGTAAAAAATCAGATATTGAAGCACGATGTAATCAAATAAGATCAGAGATAAACGAAACGACATCTGATTACGATAAAGAAAAGCTTCAAGAAAGATTAGCTAAACTCGCTGGCGGTGTTGCTGTAATTAAAGTTGGTGGAGCTACTGAGGTGGAAGTTAAGGAAAGAAAAGATAGGGTTGAAGATGCTCTTAATGCAACTAGAGCTGCCGTAGAAGAAGGAGTTGTGATTGGTGGTGGATGTGCCTTGCTTTACGCCGCACAAGATTTGGATGGCGTCAAAGTAAAAGGTGACGATCAAAAAGCTGGGGTTGATATTGTTAAAAAAGCTCTTCAAGCTCCAATCAGACAAATTACTGCTAACGCAGGTGTCGATGGTTCTGTAGTTGTTGGTAAACTTTTAGAAGGAAAAAAAGCTTCACAAGGTTATGACGCTCAAAACGAAGATTACGTAGATATGTTTGCTAAAGGAATTATAGATCCAACTAAGGTTGTAAGATCGGCATTACAAGACGCTGCTTCAATTGCAGGATTATTAATTACAACTGAAGCAATGATTGCAGATAAACCTGAGGAAAAAGATGCTGGTCCTGCTATGCCTCCAATGGGAGGTGGTATGGGTGGTATGGGTGGTATGGGTGGCATGGGAATGTAACCCGTAACTTTAAAATTAGAAATTTAAAAAAAAGGGCAGTTTTTACTGCCCTTTTTTTTTAAGATTATTCAATAGAGTTAATTTTTGCTTCAATGTTATATGATATTTAGATGTTTAGAAAAATAAAAAGGAAACTATACAAAAATTTCCTCAAGGATAGATTTTTAATAACTGATATTGAAGGGGACAGTTTAGAGTATGAAATATTTGATTCTTCCATAAAAAGATTAAAAGATCCTATTGGTTCTAGTTTTGAAATAGGCGTTAGAAGAGGTATGGGTAGTAAAAAAATAATTGATGCTTATAGAAAGTATCATTCCCATTTAAACGATCATATTCATATTGGATTAGATCCTTACGGGGAACTTCCTTATAATTTTTCAGAAGATAACAAGTCTAACACTAATCATGATTATACTAACCTGATGAAGAGAGAAATGATAATTAATTTTTCAAAGAAATATAAAGAATTTAATTTTGTTAATTTAGATACAACTGAATTTTTTCAAAGATTTAAAGATGGTTATCCAATTTATTCAAAAGTAAAAAAAATAATTAATAGGTTTGAAATTGTTCATTTTGATGGGTTACATGATAATGAAAACGTTAATTTAGAGATAGATTATTTCTTAAATCATTTAAGTAATCAGACAATATTTATACTTGATGATATTGAAACTTTTGACTTTGATATGGTTAAAAAGAAACTTAATAAAAATAATTTCAAATTATTAGAGAGTGGAAATAGAAAAGCAAGTTTTGAGTATCTGGGATGATCTCATATCAAAAACCTTGATTATCTTAAAAATTTTAAAAATTTTTGTAACTTCGAAGTGCTTTTTTTTGCAATAAATAAGCATGCATTTGATTTAAGTATTAAGCCGTCTTTGAGAACTCTTAAATTATTATCAGTCAAAGTTTTACCTGTTGAAGTAATGTCAGTAATAATTTCTGAGGAGCCTATAAATGGATAAGTCTCAGTGGCACCGAGACTTGGTATCAATTTATATTGTGTAACTCCTTTAGAAATTAAAAAGTTATTAGTCAAATTGGGATATTTTGTTGCCACTCTGAGTCTTGTGTTTCTTTTAGATCTAATATCAAATGATACCTCCTCTAGATCAGCAATAGTCTGCACATCTATCCAATCATCTGGCACAGCAATAACTAGATTAGCAATACCAAAATTGAGATTTTTTTGAACATTTATTTTACTTTGTAAATTTTTATCAGACTCTTTTAAGAGATCTAATCCAGATATACCTAACTCTAAAGTTCCATCTCCTAATCTTTGAATAATTTCTTTTGCATGAAGAAAAATAATCTTAATATGAGATTTGTTTTCGATAGTACCAAAATAATTTCTTTCCTTTTCACTTTGCAAAATCTTAAGTCCTCTGTCATTAAAAAATGATATTGCTTTTTCTTTTAATCGTCCTTTGCTTGGTAAACCTATAGTAATTAAATCTTTCATATATTTTTTAAGTTGATTGCAGCACCAACAGCTGGGATATTTTTTTTTGCCCCTAAGCTCTTAAGCAAATCATCATAACGACCACCCCTAGCAATTTCCTTTTTTCCTGAAAGTACTTCAAACACAATTCCAGTATAATATTCAACATCTCTACCAAAATTAACGATAAAATTAATATCCTGATTAAGTTTTTTAAGATTAAGTATAGATTTAAAATCTTTGAAAATATTTTTTTTAAGACGGTTTTTTTTAGCAAAATCTAGTAACTTTTGATCAAGTTCTGAAAGTTTACAATTAATTTTTAAAAAGGATTTAATGATTGTTACAATCCTTTTTCCATCATCAAAAGATCTAGGATCTTTTATTTTTTTATTAAACCTTTTTAAGATTTCTGATATTGATCTCCCAGCAATCATATTATCTTGATTTAATTTTTTCATTTCATAAAGTCTTTTTTTATCCGTATCAAAAGAAATTGAGTCAATATCTGTATTTTTTTCTAATCTTTTTAATAATTCTTCAAAATATTTTGGTCTCCAAAAATGCCTTATTAATCTCAACTTCCATCTTTCGGGCATTTCTAGAGAATTAATTAAACTTTTAAATAAATTAATGTCTCCTACTTTGATTTTAATATTTTTTCTTTTTATCTTTTTTGCTGAGCTTAAAATTGTTTTTATAACTTTAAAATCATCTTGAATTTGATTTTTTGAACCTAGAATTTCAATACCCAACTGATCATTGATAAAATTTGCACCTTTATTACCTGATCTTCTATATGCTTGACCAGAATAGTAAATTTTTGAAGAGGATTTTTTTTTTAAGAAGTTGATGCATGATGCTACAGTTAAGTCTGGTCTTAAGCACATCGTTTTTCCATCTTCTCTCTCAAAGGTAAACATAGAACTTCTAAATTTTTCTCCAGATCTTTCGATTATGAAATCTGAGTCTAAAATAACATCAGGCTCCGACAAGACAAAACCATTACTTTTGAAAGTTTTTATTATAACTTCAGATAATTTTTTTGATTTCATTGACTAATTCTTCAATTTCAATTGATTTTTCTTTACCAGAGCTTAAATTTCTTAGAGTTGGCTTACCAGATTTTATTTCATTTTCACCGTATAAAATAACAGCTGGAGATTTAATTTTGTTTGCATATTCCATTTGCTTTTTTAATTTACTTTCTCCAGGATAAATTTCGGCGCTAACACCAGCTTGCCTCAATATTGTTTGAACGTTTATGTATTCTTTCATCGATTTTTTATCAAAAACACAAATCACCACAGGTTTAGTTTGTTTTACCTCAAATTCTTTTTTTTGCATTAAAGCATAGACCAATCTATCTAGACCAATTGATATTCCTGTTGCGGGTGCATCATAATTACCAAAGTTATTAACTAAATTATCATATCTTCCACCACCTCCAATAGAACCAAATTGAATTACTTGACCTTTTTCATTTGTAACATCAAATTTTAAATTCACCTCAAAAATTACACCAGTATAATATTCTAGCCCTCTAATAATTGACGGATCAAATTCAAAATTATTAAAGTTATAATTTTTAAAAATTTTGAGTATCTCAACTAAATCTTCAGTTTCAGGTGACTTTTTCTTAAGAGTTTTTTCAATCGTTTCGATGTCTTTAGTTTTTAAGTTCGCGCCTTTTGTGAAATCTCCAGATTTATCTTTTCTGCCTGCGCCCAATAACTCTTTTGCTCCATCCCAACCAAGCCTATCAATTTTATCTAGAGCCCTAAGGACAGTAAGTTTTTGCTTTTCATCTTTTAAATCTATCTTCTTAAATAATTCTTCAGTAATCTTTCTTGATGATATCTTAACTATATACTCTGATTTCACTAAACCACATTTTTCAAGAATTTCTGAAATCATTACACATAGTTCGGCATCAGCTTGTAAACTTTTAGTACCCACAAAATCAGCATCAAATTGTAAAAATTCCCTGAATCTTCCTGGTCCAGGTTTTTCGTTTCTCCAAACAGTTCCTAATTGGTATCTTTTAAAAGGTTTCGGAATTTCTAAATAATTTTTTGCTACAAACCTTGCTAATGGAGCTGTAAGATCATATCTTAGAGATAGCCATTTGTTTTCATCTTTAAATGAAAATACACCTTCATCGGGTCTATCTTTATCTGGTAAAAATTTTCCAATACTATCAGAATACTCAAAACTAGGTGTTTCAAGATATTGGAAACCATACTTAATCATAACTTCTTTGATATTAGAAATTATAAAATCACGTACTAGTAATTCTTTTTCTTGCCTGTCTACAAACCCTATCGGAAGTTCTTTTGAAGGTTTGCTCTTTTTTTCTTTTTTCATTGTTTGGTACAGCAGGGTGGATTCGAACCACCGACCCCTAGTTCCACAAACTAGTGCTCTAACCAACTGAGCTACTGCTGCATCCCTTTTGTTTTTATCTTAATTTGTAATAAATTTATATGTTTTTGATTATAGGCTAAGCAATAGCTTAGCGTGCATTCTGTGCGAATGTGATCTTAATGTTGATATGGTGCCTATTTTTATAATCATAACTACTACATAGAAAATAATTGTGACTTTTTCAAGATGAAATTAGCGGGACAAAAAATAGTAAAGACTAAATTAATGTCCCGTTAATCAGTGATTTTGGAAATTTAGATTAAGATGTTTTCTGCAGTTTTACTGCTGAAGGACCTTTTTCTGTGCTCTCCACTTCAAACGTTAACTCATCACCTTCGTTTAAATACTTTAAACCCGCTTCTCTAACGGCTGAAGAATGAACGAACACGTCTTTTTCTTTGTCTTCTCTTTCAATGAAACCATATCCTTTAGTACCATTGAACCACTTTACTTTACCTTTTAGTGTACTCATATTGTTTGTTTTTCCTTATTATTTTTATCTATAACTAATATTAATTAGTTAATGCCTCTTAAATAGATTTGATCAATAAAAGTCAATGGGAAAAAATATAATTTAATTAAATTGTTTTTTTGCAACAATGGTTAAAATACAAGGACAATTAGGGTTGTTATAGCTAATAAGGCGATTCCAGCATAAAATAGTTTATTTTTAGTAATATGAGATACTAATTTTTGTATATTCGCGTCTTTGTAACTTAATCCACTGCTCTCTAAGTTTGTGGACTTGCTGAATCCTTGGTCTCGTCCTATCTGAAGAAATTTTGATTTCCTGTGATCATAAATTTCTTCTTTGCTAAAATTTTCGAAACCTTTAAGATTTTTTATAATAGAGTGTTTAATCTCTGCTGCTATACTCTCAGGATCTCTATGTGCACCACCTATTGGCTCAGAAATTATCTCATCAATTACACCTAATTTTAATAAATCTTTTGCCGTTAATTTCATTGCTTCGGCAGCTTGTAATGATTTACTTGGATCTCGCCACAAAATCGACGCGCATCCTTCAGGAGAAATTACTGAATAAATAGAGTTTTCCAACATTATAACTTTATTTGATGAAGCCAAAGCAATCGCTCCGCCTGATCCACCTTCGCCAATTATTATTGAAATATTTGGAACAGTTAATGACATACAGCACTCTATTGAATTTGCTATAGCAGAGGCTTGGCCTCTTTGCTCTGCTCCTAAACCGGGATAGGCGCCAGGTGTATCAATAAAGCTAATTACAGGTATTTTAAAACGATCAGCCAATTTCATTAATCTTATACACTTCCTATAGCCCTCTGGTCTCATCATTCCAAAATTTCTTTCAATCCTACTATTTAGATCTTCTCCTTTTTCTTGACCTATTACTAAAACTGATTTGTCATCAATTAATCCAAAGCCAGCAATAACAGATTTATCGTCACCAAAGTATCGATCGCCAGATAAAAGTGTAAACTGAGAAAATATTTTTTTTATATAAAAATTTGCTTTTGGTCTGTCTTCATGTCTTGCAACTTGAGTTCTTTGCCAGCTATTTAGGTTTGCATACGTCTCTTTTAATTTTTCATTAATCTCATTTTGAGTATTTTTTATTTTTTGTGTATCAACTTCCGAAATACCCTCGGAACCAAAGGGGCTTTTTAAATTATCAACTTCTTGTTCAAGTGCTTTAATTTCCTTTTCAAATTCTAAATAATTTTTCATATGAGTTGTTACTACTATTAATATATTATAATATAATGTAAAGGACTGAGACTATGAGCATTACTGAGAAAAATGGGCTAAAAATTAATACAAAATTATTTGATTTTGTTAACAATGAAATAATCCCAGGTACAAACATTAAAAAAGAGGAATTTTGGAGCAATTTTGGAAATGTTGTCCATGAACTTGCACCAATAAATAAAAATTTAATTCAAAAGAGAGAAGATATCCAAAAAAAAATTGATGAGTGGCATAAAAAAAATAAAGGTAAAGAATTAAATAAAAACGAGTATTTAGAATTTTTAAAATCTATTTCTTATATTGTTGAAGAAAAAGACGACTTTAATATTGAAACAACAAACGTAGATGATGAAATTGCTCTAATAGCCGGGCCTCAACTTGTGGTACCAGTTGATAATGCAAGATATGCTTTAAATGCTGCTAATGCACGATGGGGAAGTTTATATGATTCATTATACGGGACGGATGTAATCCCAGGAGATAAAGGTAAAAGTTTTAACGAAGAGAGAGCTCAAAAAGTTATAGACTATGTAAGAAAATTCCTAGACGAAAGTTTCCCATTAGACAATGGAAATTGGAATAAAATCTCTGAAATAAAAGTAAAAGATAACGACATAGTTTTTCTTGAGGGCAAAGAAGAAATTTATTTAAAAAACAAAGATCAGTTTATTGGATATAATGGCAAAAAAGAAAAACTGACTTCAGTTTTATTAAAAAATAATAATCTACATATCGATATTATAATTGATCCAAATCATTATATTGGAAAACTAGATAAAGCTTCGATCTCCAATTTCATTGTTGAGTCTGCTCTTTCAACCATCATTGATAATGAAGATTCGGTTGCTGCAGTGGATGCTGAGGATAAAATAAAATGTTACCGTAATTGGCTTGGCTTAATGAAAGGTGATTTAACAGCTAACATGGAAAAAAATGGAAAAAAATTTGTTAGAAAATTAAATCCAGACAGAACTTATATATCTAAAGATGGAAAAAAAATTATTCTTCATGGAAGAGCATTGTTATTGAATAGAAATGTAGGGCACTTAATGACTAACCCTGCAATTATACTTAAAGACGGTACGGAAATCCCAGAAGGTATAATGGATGTGTTTATGGCTACGTTATGTGCTCTTCATGATTTTAAAAATAAAAATAACTCAAGAACTGGATCAGTTTACATTGTAAAACCAAAAATGCACGGGCCAGAGGAGGTTGCCTTTACTAATACATTGTTTGGAAAAGTCGAAGAAGCTTTAGGAATTAAGAAATACTCAATTAAAGTTGGAATAATGGATGAAGAAAGAAGAACTACCGTTAATTTAAAAGAGTGTATTAGGCAAGTTAAAAACAGAATAGTTTTTATTAATACGGGTTTCTTAGATAGAACTGGGGATGAAATGCATACTTCTTTCGAAGCTGGCCCAATGATCTTTAAAGGGGATATGAAAAAATCTACATGGTTAAACACTTATGAAAACTGGAATGTCGATGTTGGTTTAAGTTGCGGTTTTTCAGGTAAAGCTCAAATTGGAAAAGGTATGTGGGCTATGCCAGATCAGATGGCGAATATGATGGACCAAAAAATAGGTCATCCAAAATCTGGAGCTAATTGTGCATGGGTTCCTTCTCCTACTGCAGCTACTTTACATTCAATGCATTATCACAAAATAAATGTATTTGATGAACAAAATAAAATTAGATCAAGATCTAAAGCTAAGCTCAATGATATTTTAGAAATACCTACAGCAGATAGACCTAATTGGGCTATAGATGATATCAACCGTGAATTAGAAAATAACGCTCAAGGAATTTTAGGATATGTAGTTAGATGGATCAATCAAGGTGTTGGTTGCTCAAAAGTTCCGGATATAAATAACGTTGGTCTTATGGAGGACAGAGCAACTCTTAGAATTTCATCTCAACATATTGCAAATTGGTTGCATCACGGTATTTGTAAAGAAGATCAAGTCATGGGGGTAATGAAGAAGATGGCTAAAATTGTTGATGAGCAGAATAAGAATGATCCTGCTTATCAAAAAATGTCTGATAACTTTGAAAAATCCGTGGCTTTTTCAGCTGCTTGTGATCTTGTATTTAAAGGTCGAGTTCAACCGTCTGGCTATACAGAGCCTTTGCTACATCAAAAAAGATTAGAAAAGAAAGCAAGCAATTAACTTTCTGTAACTGGAACCCTATTTTTGAAGGCTGAAAATAAAGTACCATCATCTAGCTGTTCAATTTCTCCACCCACAGGTAGACCTTGTGCTAATTTAGTGATCTTTAGATTGTCATTTTTTATTGTATCTTCAATGTAATGGGCTGTAGTTTGCCCCTCAACGGTAGCACTGGTAGCAATGATAACTTCTTTTAAGTTATTTTTTTTAATTCTCTTAACAAGAGACTCGATTAAAAGATTTTTTTGTTCATAGTTTTCGTTGGAGTTTAATGTTCCTCCTAAAATATGATAATGGCCCTTATAAATATTTGCAGAGTCAATGACCCACATATCAGCTAAATTTTCTACGACACATATCTTGTCATAAGAATTATCGGATGAACAAATACACACTTTGTCGATTACTTTTAAATTTCCACAGTCTACGCACCTAACTACTTTTTTATAAACCTCAGCTAAAGATTTAGCCAAAGGTTTAACCATATTGTCTTTATTATTAATCAGCTTTAGTATTATTCTTTTTGCTGACTTTGGTCCTAAACCTGGCAATTTAGAAAATTGCTGGATCAGCTCGTTTATTTCTGGAATTTCATTATCCATTAGAAAGGAAGTTTAAAGTCTAAAGGCAGATTAAGTCCACCCGTCACTTTAGATAGTTCTTCAGCAGATTTTTTTTTTAAATTCTCTTTTGCATTATTGTAAGCTGCAATAATTAAGTCATTTATTATTTCCTGACTCTCTTTTTTTGCAGCATCACTAATGGTAATGGATTTTAATTCATAGTCTCCTGACAATATAACTTTTACAAGATTTCCACCAGCCTCTCCTTCAACTTCAATTTTTTTAATTTGATCTTGGGCTTCCTTCATTTTCTCTTGCATGGCTTTTGCTTTTGAAAGCATATCAGAAAAATTTGTCATTTATTCCTCTTCTGTTAGATCAATCAATTTTGCATCTGGAAAAGCTTTTTGTATATCTTGAGCAACCTTACTTTTCTTAAATTCTTCGATTATATTATCTTTGTCCTCTAAATTTTTTTCATAGATACTTTTCGCATTACTATTTTTACTTAAGGAAATAATCCATCTCTCACCTGTCCAAGATAATAATTTTTCAGTAAGATTTTTTATAAAGTTTTTATTGAGTTTTTCATTAAAACTAATATCAATTTTTCCTCTATTAAAACTTACTAATTTTACATTGCGTTCAAGATCGTATTTAAGCTCAATTTCTTTTTCTTTGTTAGCTAAATTAATTAAATCTTGAAAACTTGTTATTTCAATTTTTGTATTTTGATTATCTTTAGATAAATTTTTTATTGGGTTCGTTTTTATCTGATTAATATTTTTTAACTGATTTTTAATTCGATTAGGAATACTATCAATTGGTTGATCTTCGATTTTTTTTCCTATTACAGTATCATTCGAGATTTGACCACTCTCATTTTCTAAATTTGAAACCTGTTTTTTTGTATCTATATTTTTTAAATGTACTAACTGCATAATATACATTTCTAAAGTTAGATTTTCATTTCCAACTATTCTCAAGTCATCGATAGTCTTTATAGTAAGCTGCCAAAATAAACCTATATCTTGCATGTCAATATTTTTTGAATACTGATCAATCATTTGAACCTCTAATTCTGAAACTGACATATCTTTTTCAATCGGCCCTAAACTTATTCTTCTGCTGAATAGGTAAAGAACTTCAAGAATATCATTTAAAAAATTCTTTGCATCCAAGCCATCATTAATTAATTCGTTTAATATATTAGATGCATTCTTTTCATTGCCGCTTAAAACTTCTTTAAAGAGTGTAATAACTTTGCTTTTATCTGCTAATCCTAACATTTTCCTAACATCAGGTTCTTCTATTTGTTTATTTTCATTAATGCTTTGAGAAATTAAAGCTCTATCTAGTAATGATATAGAGTCTCGAACAGATCCTTCTGAAGTTCTTGCAATAAGTTTAATTGCTTCTTCAGATATTTTACCTTTTTCTTTATCTGCTATTTTCTTAAGATGCTGACAAAGTTGTTCTACACTAACTCTTTTAAGGTCAAATCTTTGACATCTTGATAAAATGGTTACAGGTATTTTTCTAATCTCTGTGGTTGCTAATATGAATTTTAAACTTGGTGGTGGCTCTTCTAAGGTTTTAAGCAAACCATTAAATGCTTGTTTTGAAAGCATGTGTACTTCATCAATTATAAATATTTTAAACTTCGCACTAGTTGGGCTGTACTTTGAATTTTCAATTAACTCTCTTACGTCATCTATTCCAGTTTTAGATGCAGCGTCCATCTCCAAAATATCAATATGATTTGAATTTATAATTTCTTGGCAAGTAGTACAAAATTTTTCAGCTGAACAATTTTTTTTAGGGTCCTTATTTTTTTCACAGTTTAAAGCTTTTGCAATTAAACGAGCTGTTGTAGTTTTACCGACACCTCGGATTCCAGTTAATAAATATGCATTTGGAGTTTTTCCAAGTTTGATTGCATTGGTAATGGTTTGAGCCATAACCTCTTGGCCAATCAAATCTTTAAACTCTTGAGGCCTATATTTAAGCGCTAAAATTTTATTTGTCATTTTTAAAGAGGCAGGCAACAACCTGAAAAATTTTCACTACGGCTGCTTCTTTTCAGACCTGACCGGGTTTATGAAACATCCACCTGATGCCAACCTCAACATGAGTATATCAAGATCAATTTAAATACTACAAGACAAGATTTCAATTTTGTGGACTATTTTTGCCTAAAAGTTGAAGATTCGTACACTCCAAGTATATCTAAGGTCTCAGTATGGAAACCTAATTCCTCTAAAGCCTTTTTTACTTTAGGTTGTTCTAAGTGACCTTCAATATCTAAATAGAAATTAGCTTGCTCAAAAGTATTTTTAACTGAAAAACTTTCAAGCTTTGTTAAGTTTACTTGATTAGTAGCAAACCCACCTAAACATTTATAAAGAGCAGAGGGTTCACTTTTAACTCTAAAAATACAGCTAGTTAAAAATTTTTTCTTATCATCATAATCTGGTTGCTCAATATTTTTTCCCATAATTAAAAATCTCGTTACATTTCCTTTATCATCCTCAATATTTTTTTTGAGTATTTTTAAGTTATACATTTTTGCTGAAAGTTCTGATGCAATTGCTGCTATGGATTTATCTTTTCCTTCAGCTAAATCTTTAGCGGAACCAGCAGTATCTACAGAAATAATTGATTTAAAATTTCTTTCATTAATAATTTTTTGGCACTGACTAATAGCTTGTGCGTGACATCTAACATATTTAATATCTTCAATCGAAGCATCTTGTTTTCCAAGTAAGTTATGCTCAACTGGAAGAAAATATTCACCATGAATTTGTAATTTATATTTTGGTAATAAATAATGAATATCTGCTACTCTTCCTGCTAATGAATTTTCTATTGGAATAACTATTTTGATACTTGGATCATTAAAAGCCAACTTGAAAGTGTCCTCAAAGGTTGCGCAGGTTTTTATATCTGCATTTTTATAAAGGTTTTCTACGGCTATATGCGAATAAGCTCCAAGCTCTCCTTGAATTCCTATTTTCATATTAATTACTTTTCTCCATAATTTTTCTTACTTCCATTAAATCATTTTTTGTATCAACACTTAATGGCGATGAGTTGATATATCCAACATGAATTGACATTGAGTTTTCAAGAGCTCTTAGTTGTTCTAATTTTCTCTCCAATTCAAGCTTAGATCTTTTCAAGTTTACATACCTTACTAATGCTTTATTAGTAAAGGCATAAATACCTACATGATGATGATAATTTTCATATTTTTTTTTGTCTACTCTAAAGAAATCAATTGCTTCGCTGAACTTGCCAGCAATTAATTGACCTTTGACAGCTACTTTAACGTTGTTCTCGTCTGCAAGTTCGTCATTAGAACTGAATGAACTAGCTAAAGTCCCAATATCACAATTTCCTTTTTGCATATAATTAATTAAATCCGATATGGCCTGAGGTTCTATATTTGGCATGTCCCCTTGCAAATTAATAATTAGATTAGGTTCACTGTTTAAGTGACCTTTAAAAACTTCATAAACTCGATCTGTCCCAGTTTGGTGGTCAATTGATGTAAGAATTGCTTTTCCTTTATTTTGATTAACAACATCAATAATTTTTTGATCAGGAGTTGCTACAAATACTTCTGAATTAGTTTTTTTTGCAGCTTCATAAACATGAAGAATCATTTCTTTGTTGTTAATAAGTTCCAAAGGCTTATTTGGTAATCTTGCTGCATCTAACCGTGAGGGTATTATTATTACAGTTTTATTCATAATTATGCGTCCCAAAGACGCAAAAAAAAAATTAAGTAAATTAAGTTTTTTTATTAAAGTCGTGCTATACGTCATCTAGGTTTTATCAAAATTATGGACAGTTTTGAAATAAATAAAATTATAGCTGCGGTTCTTCTTACTGCTCTAATTATTATTGGCATTGGAAAATTTACTGATATTTTATTCCATGTAGAAAAGCCTAAAGAGTCTGCCTACAAAATTGAAGGTTTAGAAGTTGCAGCAACTAATGCTTCTGCTGATAGTTCTGAAACTAAAGTTGTAGAAGCTGTAGATATAAAAGCCCTTTTGGCTATGGGTGATCTAGCACATGGAGAAAAGGTGTTTAAGAAATGTACTGCCTGTCACCAAATTGCAGTGGGTGGAAAAAATATGATTGGACCCAACTTATGGGGGGTAATTGGTAGAACTTCAGGATCAGTAAGTGATTACAAATATTCTAAAGCAATGATCGCTCACGCGAAAGAATGGTCTTTTGAAGAAATGAATAGTTACTTAATTAAACCTCAAGCTCATATTAAAGGTACAAAAATGGCGTTTGCTGGATTACGAAAAGAAAAAGATAGAGCGTCTGTAATTTTATATATGAACTCTAAAAGCAATAATCCAAAACCTTTGCCTTAATCTAAGCACCACTTTATAATACTTTTTTGTGCGTGCACTCTATTAAGTGCTTGTCTCCAGACCACAGACTGTTTGCCGTCAATCACTTCATCTGTTACCTCTTCTCCTCTTCCTACAGGAAGACAGTGCATAAAAATTGCATCTGAATTAGCCTTACTCATTAATTTTTTATTTACTTGAAAAGGTTTTAAAATTTTCTTCTTTGCCTTTTTATTAACTTTATCATTCATTGAAACCCATTTATCAGTCATTACGCAATCTGAATTTTTTATGGCCTCTTCGGGTTTCGTTGTCACGATAAGACTTGCCTTATTTTTCTTTGCCCAACTTAATATTTTTTTATTTGGAGAATACTTTTTAGGGCAAGCTATTTTTAAATTGAATTTAAATTTTCCTGCTGCCTCAATTAGAGAATTAGACATATTATTATTTCCATCTCCTAACCAAGTAATTGTTTTACCCTCAATAGCCCCATTGCTTTCTTCGTAAGTAAGAATATCTGACATGATCTGGCAGGGATGTCCTAAATCTGACAAACCATTTATAATTGGAATATTTAAATGTTTTCCAAACTCTTCAAGATTTTTATGAGAAGACGTTCTTAGCATTACTATATCAACGTACTCTGCTAAAACTTTTGCAGTATCTTTAAGCGTTTCATCACCTTTACCGTAATGTATTCCATCTGGATTTAATATAATCGATGTGCCGCCTAATTGTTTCACAGCAATATCAAAAGACATTCTAGTTCTTGTTGAAGGCTTTTCAAAAATCATCGCCATGGATTTTCCTTCAAAAGGTTTATCTTCATCTGGAGCAGATTTATTTAAATTTTGTCTTTTAAGCTTTCTAGCTTTAGCCTCGTCAATAATAGCTCTTAGATCATTGGATGTGTGATCAGATATATTTATAAAATTTTTCATCTATAGTTTTTGCAAACCTTATCTAATATTTTTAAACCTAAATTAATTTCCTGTTTTGTTACATTTAAAGGAGGCAAAAGTCTGACTACATTCTCTGCAGCTCTTATGGTTAAAAGCTTATTGTCCATTAATTTTTGAATAAATTTATTTTGATCTTTATGTAATCTAAGTCCTATGAGTAAACCTTTACCTCTAACTTCTTTAATTATTTTCGGATATTTTTCTTTTAACTTTAAAAGGCCTTTTAAAAAATAATTTCCATTTTTAGTTACACTTCTCAGAAAACCTTTTTTGAACATTACATCCATTACTGCATTACCAGCACTCATTGCTAAGGGATTGCCTCCAAAAGTAGACCCATGTGTACCTGGTTTCATTCCCGATGCTACTTTCTTATTTACTAATACAGCACCAATTGGGAAGCCGCCCCCAATACCTTTTGCAATTGGAACAATATCAGGTTTTATTTTTGCGTGTTCGAATGCAAAAAATTTTCCACTTCTACCAATACCACACTGAACTTCATCTAGAATTAATAAAATCTTCCTCTTATTACAAAGCTTTCTTAAACCTACTAAACAATAATCTGGTATTACTTTAATACCGCCCTCTCCCAATATCGTCTCAACCATAATTGCAGCAGTTCTACTGGTAATCGATTTTTCTAAACTTTTATGATCCCCAAAATTAAAATGATCAAATCCATCGACTTTAGGTCCAAAACCTTCTATAGCTTTTTTACTATTACTCGCAAAAATAGTAGCGAGAGTTCTTCCATGGAAACTATTGTTAATACATAAAACTCTATTTTTTCTTGGTTGACCTTTTGAATAAAAATATCTTCTAGCAAATTTAATAGCAGCCTCTGTTGCTTCCGCACCAGAATTTTGAAAGAAAACATAATCAGCAAATGTTTTTTGCTTTAGTCTTTTAGCTAATCTTTCTTGTTCAGGAATGACAAATGCATTGGATACATGCCATAATTTTTTAGATTGTTTAGAAATTGAATTAATTAAATAATTATTGGCATGGCCCAAACAATTTACGGCTATTCCTTGGACAAAATCCAAATATTTTTTTCCATTAGTTCCATAAAGGAATGAGCCTTTGCCTTTATTAAAAGCGACTTTTTTTCTATTGTATGTATTTAATATTGCACTCATTTTTAAGATTTAATTTTATAACCTTTTTTATACAATAAGTAAGTAACAAACCAGCTAACGAAGCTTAATGCTGATAAATATATCAATCCAATATAAATTGATCCATCTGCTTTACCAATAAAACTGTATCTAAAACCATCTATCATATAAAAAAATGGATTAGCTTTGCTTATAATTTGAAGAACTTCCGGTAATCTTTCGATTGAATAAAAAGTGCCCGATAAGAAAGATAATGGAACAATCACAAAATTAGTTACTGTTGCCATATGGTCAAATTTTTCAGCCCATAAACCTGCGATTATTCCAATATTTCCGAGAATGAAAGAGGAAAGCAAAGTAAATACTATAAGTAAAAAATAATTCGTAATCTCAATATCTATAATGAGTTTAAATACAATAATAGAAACTATTGCTATAATCACACTCCTTGTAACTGCTGCAAGCGCAATTGAAATGGTAACCTCGGTTGCTGATAATGGCGCGTAAAGTAAATCAACGATATTACCTTGTATTTTTCCAATCATAAAAGAAGAAGAAGAGTGGGAAAAAGATTGTTGAATGACTTGCATTGAAATCAACCCTGGCGCTAAAAAAGTTATAAAAGGTACGCCAAGTACATCTCCTCTATCTGCACCTATTGCTAGAGATAAAACAAGTAAAAAGAGTAAAGATGAAATAAGCGGAGAAAAAATAGTTTGTATCCAAACAATTAAAAATCTTAAGACTTCTTTTTTATACAAAGTCCAAGCTCCAACCCAATTTATTAATCCAAATCTTCTCGATCCAATTTTATATTTTTTTGTAATTTCAACCATCGATAGTCTTATAACCTCTTATTAAAAAAACTGTGTACAACTAAATCTACTCACAGCTTTAAGGTCTTTTAATGTTTTAAACCCCAATATTATGTCCTAAGTTTTTCATAATTACTATATATTGTAATTATATACTATGAGTTGGACAGAAGAAAAAGTCGCGAAATTAAAAGAACTCTGGTCGAAAGGTCATACTGCGAGCCAAATTGCTGAGGCTTTAGGTGACACAACACGAAACGCCGTTATTGGTAAAGCTCATAGATTAAACTTAGAAGCGAGAGCTCCATCTAAACAATCTAGTCAATCATCAACATCGGTAAATAGACCTACACGAAGAGGCCCGGCACCAACCTCTAGAAAAGCTAAATTTCAATCAATTTTACTTGATAAAAATTTTGAACCAGAAAACCCTAAATCTTTAGAGGAGTTAACCGATCAAACCTGTAAATGGCCTATAGGGCACCCTGATGAAGAAAAGTTTTATTTCTGCGGAAGAAAACCAGAAGGAGAATTCCCATATTGTAAATTACACGTGTTATACGCATTTCAACCTAAAGGTACAAAAGAAGAGGTTCTTGATAAAGAAGATGACATTCCAGAATTTATTGAGAAAAAAGTTAAAGCCTCGTCTGGTTAACAAAACTTTAACATTACAATCATATAATTGACTATGAAGTTTATTAAAAAATACCTTAAATGGTTAAGTACTTTTTTAGTTCTTACAGGTATTTTATTAACAAATTTGAATATGTATCCAGTAAATATAATGTTTCATGGAGCGGGAGTAGTTGGTTGGACTATTGCAGGTTTTATTTCAAAAGATAAAGCAATATTGACTAATTTTGGGTTACAGATTCCATTATTTATTATTGGTTTTTATCAAATTTTGGTTCCGTAAGTTCAGGACACTTCAATACATTTTTTATGAGGAAAATAAAAACAATATTATTTGTTTGTACTGGAAACTCTGCAAGAAGTATAATAGCAGAAAGTATTATAAATAATAATTTCCAAAATCAATTCATCGCATTTAGCGCCGGAAGTAATCCTTCAGGGAAAATCAATCCTTACATTAAAGAGTATCTTGAAGGAAAAAAATTTAATTTAGCCACGTATTATTCAAAAAATTTTGATGAATTTTTAAAAAATGATATTGATATTGATTACGTGATTACAGTTTGTAATAACGCCAATAAAGAAGTTTGTCCTGTATGGCCCAAAAAAAAGACCATTACGCACTGGGACATCGCGGACCCTGTTGAAAAAATTAAAAAAACTAAAAATAAAGATAAAATAAATTTAATAGCTGAAGAAACTTATAATATAATTAATGAAAAAATTAAACATTGGGTAAAAAATGAAAAGTAAAAAGATATTTATTGGTGAATTTATAGGAAGTTGTTTTTTAGTCATGATTATTGTTGGTTCAGGTATTATGGCTCAAAATCTAACTGATGATATCGCTGTAATGTTAATAGCGAATACTTTAGCTACAGGTGCAGGATTATTTGTTCTGATTACTTCAATCGGTGATATCTCCGGCGCACATTTCAATCCTGTCGTTACTTTAGCAATGTATTTTACCAACAAGATTAAAAAAAATTTAATTATCACTTATATCTCGGCTCAAATCTTAGGTTGCATGTTAGGGGTAATGTTAG
Source organism: uncultured Pelagibacteraceae bacterium (assembly GCA_902557785.1). Lineage (GTDB taxonomy): Bacteria > Pseudomonadota > Alphaproteobacteria > Pelagibacterales > Pelagibacteraceae > Pelagilacustribacter. Next base: position 37,767 of record CACEBP010000009.1, read on the forward strand.
CAAATTTTATGTTTGATCTTCCTTTGTTGCAGCTTTCACAGAAGATTAGACCTGGAATAAATATTTTTACAGCTGAGATCATTGCAACTTTTGGATTAATTTTTGTGATATTTGGATCTTTAAAGAGTGGCAAACTTGCGGTCGCTTCATCAGTAGCTACTTTTATTACAGCAGGGTATTGGTTTACCTCTTCAACTTCATTTGCAAATCCAGCGGTAGCAATCGCAAGAACTTTTACAGACACATTTACTGGAATTAATTACTTAAATACTCCTAGCTATATTATTGCTGAGATGCTTGGTGGAATATTGGCTGTCTATTTAATCAGAAAAATTATTTTGTAATTGGAGGGCAGCCCAAGGTAATATTGATACCTTGGGCTAATTAATTAACGAAACAGTGGGAGACTGTTAAGTTATTAATAATTCAAAATTATAAAAGAAATATTTAAATTAAGTTAAAAATTTATTAAATTTAAGAATAAATAATATTAGAACTGACATTCATCTCTTTTGCTAAATTTTTAAGTCTTTTAGTTACTTGTTTTGAGACTATATCACTATGATTGTTAGGTATTTTCAAAAAAATAGTCTTATTTCTTTTATAAATTTTAAATTCATCTAACAATAACGAAGACATGCTTGTAAGTGACTCTGCTAATCTTAAAGCAGATCCCACTTGCTTTGAGGATAAAATCTCGTTGTTATTTAATAAGGCTAAAAACTGATAATTCGGGTTATATTTTAAGCCACAATGTCTCCAAAAACTTGCTGATGCAACTTTTACTCTATCTCTATGTTCTAGTTTTAGTAATGGAGTATTTAACACTTCCATAAAAACTAGCTCTGCTTTCTGAAAAGCGCCCAGGCCCCAATCCATTTTACTTAAGATACAAGCCAAGGTTAGTAATCTTCGATTAAAATATTCGTTGTCTTCAAACAATGGTGAAATAAAATTAAAATATTTCTCAAAACTCTTTCCATAGTCCCCTTTTTTAAAAGATATACCATCAGTTTTTAATTTGAAAATTTCATCCTCGCTCATTCCTTGATTTATAATTGTACTCATATGTCCTTCTCTCAATCCACTAATTGAACAAATAATTTTTGAGGGGCTTGCTGCTTCAATTATTTCGTTAAGTATTATAGAGCTAAAAGGCAAATAGGGAGTTCTAGATTTAGTTATATACTCCATTGATTTTAAAGATGATTTATTAAATTTTGAAATCCTATTTAAGTATTTAACTGCTACATCTTTTGAGAGCTTATATTGATGCAAAATATGTAATGGGTGTTTTTCTTTAAAGAGATGATATTTAAATAATGATCTCCAAGTGCCTCCTACCAAATAAATATTTTTGAATTTCTTTTTATGCAGCCATTTTTCATCTTTTAAAAGTTTTCTAACATATTTTCCCAAATTTCTTTTTTTTATAATGGGATTATTTTCAAGTCTTAATACTCCAAGAGGCAAAGAGGTTGTTTCGAAAATTTGATTTTTAGAAACTCTGGCAAGTTCTAAACTTCCACCTCCTAAATCTGCAACTAGTCCATCTACTTCATCAAATCCTACAATTACACCGTTTGCTGATGTTCTTGCTTCTTCCTCGCCAGATAATACTAATGGTTTTTT